>JAYUFI010000308.1:0-2277 GCA_043738805.1 Planctomycetaceae bacterium
CGTCGGTTGGAGTTCCGCGACACCCCCAAACACGGCCGTTGGCTGAACATCGCCGAAAACAAATGGAGTTCCCTCACCCGCCAATGTCTCAACGGCCGCCGCATCGGAGATCTCAAAGCCCTCCGCAACGAAACGACCGCTTGGCACACCGCCAGCAATCGCAAACAACGCGGAGTCGACAAGCAATTCCAAGTCGATGATGCCCGCATCAAACTGAAATCCCTCTACCCCAATTCCTTAGCCTGACGGAGCACTAGTCCGGTTTTTCAAACCGGGCGAGTGAACTGCGATGTCTCCGACCCGATCTGCTGGACGCTTCGTAGAACGGGCACTCTTGCCCGTTTGTTTTGATCGTCCGACGGGCAGGAGTGCCCGTCCTACGGATTGATGCGGCGTGACACCCGATCCGGGCTACGAAAATTCGTCAGGAATTTTCCAAACGCATGGTCACAAACAACGGCCCCCGGCCTTTCTACGGCGTTGTGTCATCTTTTTATCTTTCCTGTAGATCATCGCAGCCAGAATGTTCGACATGAGATTTTTTTTGACGTTCTCTGTTTCTCTCATTTCGACTCCATCTCCGGTCCACCGTCATTGCCCAAAACTTTCTGTCATGGAATTGGGGATCAACATTGAGATGTGAAAAACTCGTGTTGGTGTGACCGCGTTGCGGCCTTGGCTTGGCGGCTAAGGCATTGTTTGTCGCTCGACTGTGAGTGTTTCGTTGTTGCCTGTCGGCCTAGTCGTTTAGTTGGTGTTGGATATTCAAACGACTGGCGAACGGCGATTTCAGAACTAGCACGATGCGCAAGTGAGTGGCCACTTTTAGTGACTCTCTCTCTCTCTCTCTCTCTCTCTCTCCACTCGCTTGCGCGTCGTGCTAGTTTGAAGAGGCAACTCGCGGCGAAGCGAACAGATTGGTTTTCGTAGGCGTTCGTGGCCTGCGTGGTGATATTTCGCAACCTCCGTTTGGATGACGTCCAAAGAGAAAATCATGATGACTCTCGAAAGAGATGTGAGCTTCGGACATAACCTGCGAATGATTTCGACGGTGACAGCCGATATTGCCGATCCGTCCCGATTTGTGACTCGTTACGGAGATGCCATTCGAGCCTATCTGCGAGCACTCATTCCCAACCAACACGACGCGGATGAAGTTGAACAAGACTTCTTGCTGCGAGTCATCGAGCGAGGCTTTCCAGATGGCCAAGGACGTCGTGGGCCGTTTCGGTATTACTTGATGACGTCGGTGCGAAACGCGGCGCTCGGTTATTTCCGCAAGTCGCAACGACGACCGATGAACGTCGCTGACCTGTCGTTGATCCCGGCGGCCGAGATTGCTGACCGCGAATGGAATCGGAAGTGGCGCGAATGTGTCTTGAAGAACGCTTGGATGTCACTCCGTCAGCACGAGCAACGCAATCCCAGCAACTTGTGCCACACGGTGCTGCGGACATCGGTGAAGCATCCCGAAGAAGATTCCAAAATACTCGCCGTGCGCATCTACTCATTGACCGGCCAAGAGATGACTGCCGAAGCATTTCGCAAACAGCTCAGCCGCGCTCGCCGCCGCTTCGGTGAGTTGATTGTTCGTGAAGTCTCACGCACGCTGAGTTCTGCGACGGATGAAACGATTGACGAAGAGCTGCAAAGCCTCGATCTGCTCAAGTACGTTCGAGCGGGGAACGATTGAGTCGTTGTCTCAAACAAGCACGACGCGCAAGCGAGTGGTCTGAATCGCAATAAAATTGACCACTCGCTCACGCGTCGTGCTTGTTTTGAATTCGCTTTAAGAATGAATCAGTGAGTTGGTGAAATCACTGGACGACTTGCTCTTGTCGCCCGGTTTTTCAAACCGTACTTCGCGCCGTTGTCTCCCCGTTTCTTGAATCATCAATTCGCCGCCTATGCCCGCAGATCGCGGAACAGGTCGGCGAAGGCGGCGTGATTTTTCCAGTTCGAGAAGTCGGGGATGTGGTATTCGCGGAGTTCGACGGCCAGGTCTTTGCCGGTGCCGGTGTCGAAGCCGCTCCAGTCGCGGATGCGGTCGATGCTCACCAGCCGGATGGGGAACAGCTTTTGGCCTTGGCGTTGCTCGCGGACTTCGGCCTGTCGAGCATTGCGAATCTCGGTCTTCACCTGTTCTCTGTTCATGCTGTGCTCCGAGAGCACCAGCAGCAGGCGGTCGTTGACCTGGATGGCCCGGTCGATTCTATGTAGCCGTCATCGCTCCGCGTGACGAGCCGAGTGCTTCACATCGCGTTGGCAAGCGTTCAG
>JAYUFI010000309.1:0-6023 GCA_043738805.1 Planctomycetaceae bacterium
TACCGCTCGTGCGTTGAGATGTGTTGCTCGGATGAAAACGATTTCAGGAGTCTTCGCGAAGTTGTCGAAGACAAACGGCTCGCCCAAACACAAACGCCACGAGGCGTCGCAAAGGATTGCGGCCTCTCGGCAGGACAGCCTCGGCTGGCCTGAAGATAGATTGATGGAACGCTTTCATGGACGAGAGCCTTTACACTCGCTTACGGCGTCGCAAACCCAATGTTCCTTGGCGGCAGAACCCGCCCGCTCGACACGTGCGCCAGCCTCTTGAGGCGACTGTCCCCTCGATCCCTACGTCTGACGGAAACCAAGCATCCATGTATCGCCACCTTGGAGCACATCTCGATCGCATCAACGGAATCGACGGAACCCGCTTCGCCGTTTGGGCTCCGAACGCTCGCGAAGTCTCGGTGCTCTGCGATCAAACGCATTGGAAACATGGCGAGTTTTGGCTGCACGGCAGCAGCGGTGGCGTTTGGTCCGGCTTTGTTCCCGGCCTCAGTAACGGAGCGGCCTACAAATACGGCATCCGCACTCCGCAAGGAAACGTGATCGAAAAGTCGGACCCGTTTGCCTTTGCTGGCGAGATGCGACCGAAGACCGCTTCGATCGTTTACGACCTCGGAAACTTTGAGTGGCACGACGTCGAATGGCGGAAACGTCGCGAGACGACCAATTGGTTTGAGCAGCCGGTCTCGGTCTACGAAGTTCATCTCGGTTCGTGGCGGAAGCCGACGGAGCCGGATCGCATTTATTTCAGCTATCGCGAATTGGCTCACATGCTAGTCGAGTACTGCCAGGAGATGGGCTACACGCACCTGCAACTGATGCCCGTCACCGAGCACCCGTTTGATGGAAGTTGGGGTTATCAAGCGACCGGCTACTTCGCGCCAACCAGCCGCTTCGGATCGCCGCATGACTTCATGTACTTCGTCGATTACTGCCATCAAAACGGCATCGGCGTGTTGATCGACTGGGTTCCCGGCCACTTCCCGATGGATGCGCATTCGCTCGGTCGGTTCGATGGTACGGCCTGCTACGAACATGCCGATCCGCGTCTTGGCGAGCATCCCGATTGGGGCACGTACATTTTCAACTATGGCCGCTTTGAGGTTCGCGACTTCTTGCTGTCGAGTGCCCGGTTTTGGCTCGACGTCTATCACATCGACGGGATTCGCGTCGATGCGGTCGCCTCAATGCTGTATCTCGATTACTCGCGCCGCGAGGGTGAATGGATTCCGAACGTCTTCGGCGGTCGCGAAAATCTCGAAGCGATCCAGTTTCTCAAAGACATGAACACGGCCTTGCATGGCGAGTTCCCCGGGATCATGACGATCGCCGAAGAATCGACGTCGTGGGGCGGAGTCAGCCGCCCGGTCTACACCGGCGGGCTTGGCTTCAGCATGAAGTGGGACATGGGTTGGATGAACGACACGCTGAAGTACATGCAGCTTGAGCCGATTCATCGAGCGCATCATCATGGCGAATTGTCGTTCCGCATGGTCTATGCTTTTTCTGAAAACTTCGTTCTGCCGTTCTCACACGACGAGGTCGTTCACGGCAAGCGATCGTTGCTCTCACAGATGCCGGGAGATTACTGGCAGAAGTTCGCCAACCTGCGGCTGCTTTACGGTTATCAATACACGATGCCCGGCAAGAAGCTGCTCTTCATGGGGGGCGAGTTCGGCCAGTGGCTCGAATGGAACTACAATACCGAACTCGATTGGGCGCTGCTCGGCCACGAAAAGCATGACGGCCTGCGACGCTTCGTCGGTGACCTCAATCGCGTCTATCGCGAGCAACTCGCTTTGCACGAAGTCGATTTCGAGTCGGACGGCTTCGCCTGGTTGCAGTGCGACGACTGGCAGCAAAGCGTCTATGCGTTCTCACGATATTCGAAAGACCGCAACGATTTCGTCGTCGTCGTGCTGAACTTCACGCCGGTTCCGCGTTTCGATTATCGAATCGGCGTGCCGAAATTCGGCGAGTACACCGAGATTCTCAACAGCGACTCGCAAATCTACGGCGGCAGCAACGTCGGCAATCAAGGCAAAGTGATTGCCGAAAAAGTCCGTGCTCACGGACAGCCACAAAGCGTCAAGCTGTCGCTGCCGCCACTGGGCATGTTGGTGCTCAAACCGACGAAGGGCAAATTGACTGTTGCCGCTCCCAAGTAGAACCTTCCGCGTCAGGTTACTCCCCGTTGCGGATGATTCGCTGTCGCGAATAAAAGCCCGTTCTTATGGGGATGATATTGAGTCATCAGTGCCTCGCACTGAGGAAATCGGATGGTTGCAATCAGGCATGCTCGTAGCCGCGCGCGGTGGTTCGCAGGACTGTCGTTGTTTATCAGCGTTGGTTGTGTTTCCGCGCCGTATGAATTTGGCCGGTTTGAATCCATGCCTGGCGAGCCCGATAAGCCAGACGATGTTGTGGTCGATTACGGAGCACCCAACAAAACTCTGGACCGAATCGGTTGGGTGGTCGGACTACCCTCGCGGATTTTTCCGCTCCATGCAGGAGTGAATAACCATCGGGTTTCCGATGAGACACGAGAAAAAGTGACGTGCTACCTCCGCATGAACGACCTCACCGATGTTCGGGTTCGCATCAATCAATACGACCCCAAGGGGGAGTGGCAGCGATTGCGGAGCAATCGCCGCATTGCCGCCGGGTGGCGATACACCGGCGGAGTGCTATGCCATTTGCATTACACGCTGTTCCCCAGTCGAATCGTCGGCGGCGACTGGTACAACCCTTACACCAATAGCCTCTATATCAATTCCGACGTGCAGGCTCTGGTGCTTCACGAAGCAGCGTATGCCAAAGACATTCATTCGCGACGACATCCCGGAACTTATGCAGCGATCAATCACATCCCTCTGATCTGGATGTGGCGACAAACCGTGTGCGTGAATGACATTCTCAGCTACGCACAAGAAGCGGACGATTGGGAGGTCGAGGAGCAGACCTATCATGTCGTCTACCCGTTGATTGGAGCTCACGCCGGGATGTCGATTAGCCCACTCGCCCCGTTTGGCTTTGAGCCCCTCTTAGGACTTGGTGGCGCTCTCATTGGACACGCCACAGGACGTACGGTGGCCGCTCATCGCGCTACGGAACGGCGTGACTCTGATCGGGCTGACGACGTCCTCGTTGATCCAGATCCTGAAATCGAATTCACGAAAGACGATCCAGATGAAGCTGACGCGCCGCTTGTCAGGACAGCGACCTCGTTGTCGCGATCAGGGCTTTTACCGCGGTAATTTTTATTCCAGTCTCGGCGTCAGAAATTGACCGTCCTGTTCTCGGAACGCGTGTTCGCGGGCAATGATTTCTTCGGCGTGGTTCCAGGCCAACAAAAGCATCACATCAGGATTTCATTCGGTGAACGCTGACGGCAAGAGTGCCCGTTCCACAAACAAGCTTTGACGGAGGTCGCCACCCCGACGTGCCGTTCATGGAAACTGTTCGAGTTGCAACAGCCCAGCGATCTCCGCATAAGACAGGAGTCGCTTTTCTAATGCAGAGACGAATTCGAGATTTGTTTCAAAGTACGATTTCTGCGCCTGAATCAATCTCGACAAATCGAACTGACCTCCGGCGTATCCAGCTTGGATGGCCGTGAGAGATTCCGTCGCGTCACCGATGATCTCTTCTTCATAGTTTGCGACCGTTTTTTCTGCCTCGCGAAAATTGCTGACGGCAATTACGAGTTGTTTCGTGAGCTCGAGTTCCACGACTTGACGTGTGGCGGAGGCTCGTCGAACGGCGGCGCTTGCCGAATGGATATTTCCTTGATTCTTGTTCCAAATCGGAACGTTGACGTACACGCCCACGAGACCTTGAAAATTGTTCGTCGATTCCGAGTATTGAGTACCGCCCTGAATCGTGACATTCGGAATGGGTTCCACTTCCGCACGACGTAAGAGATACATCGTGCGTGAGACATCAAGGTTCGCAATCTGCACGAAAGGGCTGTCCTGAATGACTTTGGCCAGAATTTGATCATCGTCAAATGCGGGAACCTCGGCCTTCAAGTTTCCTTTGACCGCTTCGATCTTCAAATCCGGCGATCCAATTGTCGCCGCTAACTGACGACGAAATCGGATGACCTCGAACCGCGCTGATTGCAACGCGACATCGGATCGCCGCCGTTCGACTCGAAGCGACAACATGTCGGCTCGTGCGACTTGCCCGCCATCAAATAAGTCCGTGACAATCGTCTCGGATCGCTGTGCTAATTTCTGCTGCGCTTCAAGGAGAGTCAGCCGCCGTTGAGCCGCCACTAACGAAAAGAACTGCTGACGAACGTCGGTGAGGATTTCAAAGCGTTTACGAACCGAGTCCCATTCCGATTGCCGAGATGCCTCATAAGCGGCCGCTTGATCGAGCTTCAGTTTGCCACCACGCACGATTTCTTGCGTCAGCCCGATTGTGTAGACACCGGTTTTTTTGGGCCCGATCGTCTGCGGATTGCCACTGTCTATTCGGGGATTGGGATAAAGCCGAGCTTGAGCCACCGCGCCTCGCGATTCGTCGATTCTTGCGCTGGCCTCAAAAAGTCCAGGATGATTCGACATCGCCAATGAAGCGCACTCTTCCAGCGTGAGACCAGTTTTGGGTTCACGATCACTCACAAGCTCTTGGCCCACGACAGGCCCATCAGCCACTGAAGTCAGGCAAGATAGGGCAACCAGGCCAAGTAAAATGATGCCGCGCATCACAAGCATTCCTCTGGAAACAATGAGATGTCTCACCGTGAGGATCGGACAAAGATTACCGCTCGAATCAGCGAAAGCCGGACAATCAGACTAACTTACCCAACCGGATTCATTCGTCGATTTTGCGTCAAGCGAGTACTTCCAAACGCGGGGTTAAGAATTGCCCGCCACGTTCTCGGAAGGCGTGTTCGCGAGCGATGATTTCTTCCGCGTGGTTCCAAGCCAGCAACAGCAGCACATCGGGATTCTGTTCGGTGAACGCTGACGGCGGCAGGATCGGTTGGTGTGTGCCGGGAACATGCAGTCCTTGCTTGGCCGGAGTCGAATCCAACACGACCGGTAAGAGGTCTGTGCCGATGTCGCAGTAATTTAGGCAGACGGTTCCCTTCGCGGGAGCACCGTAACCAATCACCTTTTTCCCTTGCTGCTTGAGGATCGTCAGCCGCGCTTTCAGTTCGTGCCGATTGCGAGCGGCTTGAGCGGCGAGCAACCCGAACGTGAAGCGATCCGCAAGCCCGGCCTTCACCTCTTGATTCAGCCACTCACCGACCTCCGGCGAATGACCATTTCCGTGTTGCACCGTGACGCGGATCGTGCCGCCATGCACTGGGAATAGCTTGACCCGTTCGACGCGCAAACCAAAACGATTCATCAGCGTGACCAGCGGTCGTATGGCGAAGTACGAGAGGTGCTCATGATAGATCGTGTCGTACTCGTTGCGTTCCAAGAACTGGCCCAGATACGGAACCTCGATGACGAACGCGCCGCCCGGTGCCAACAGCCGCTTGATTCCTTCGCAGACTTGGTCGAGATCGTTGATGTGGCCCATCACGTTGCAGGCGACGATGAGATGCGCTTGCCCGGCGACGCGAGCGACTTCGGCGGCCAGCGTCTCGTTGAAGAACTCGGCGATCGTCGGCACGCCGCGCGATGCGGCCATGACCGAAATGTTACGTGCGGGATCAATCCCCAGCAGCCGCACATCGCGTCGATGAATGGCCGACAACGCGGTGCCGTCATTCGAACCGATCTCAACCACCAAGCCTCCGGGCGGAACGAACTCGGCGGCGTTGTCAGTCATCAGTTTCGAGAAATGATCCGCCATCCATTGCGAACTCGACGTGAAGAACAAGTACGAGCGATACAGCAACTCGGGCGGCACGACATGGCCAAGCTGCACCATGCCACACGCTTCGCACAGGCGCAGTGACAACGGGTATCGAGCTTCAGTCTGATCTAAGTCGGCTAGCTTTACGAACGAGTTCGCCGGCGGCTGATTCCCAAGGTTGAGCACCTCGA
>JAYUFI010000310.1:0-16098 GCA_043738805.1 Planctomycetaceae bacterium
GGTCATCGACCTCGAACCGCTGCTCCGCCGTGCAATCCACGCGAACTACCGGCTCGGTGGCGCCGAGCATGTGCAACAAGTCGTCGCCGTCGCAATGAATCCGCAGCACTCACCCCGAATGCGTGAAGAAGCTTTTGCCGTGCTGGCCGCCTGGTCCGAACCGACTCCGCGCGATCGCGTCACCGGATTCTGGCGACCGCTGCCGAAGCGCGATCCGAACGTCGCCCGCGCCGCGCTGAACGACAAGCTGCCGGAGTTGTTGGCGTCCGCTCAAGGAAACTTGGTCACGCAAGTCGTCGAGCTGGTTACGCGGCATGGATTGAAAGCGGACGAGGCGACGTTTGCCGAATGGCTCACCGATGCGAAGCGTCCGGCAGCCGCGCGTGTCGCCGCGTTGCGATTGCTCGCGGCGCGCCAGTTTCCCAAGTTGGCCGACTCGCTGAAGAGCGCGTTGACCTCCGACGTGCCGCTGCTGCGCGCGGCGGCTCGCGACGTCATCGCCGCGCGCGACCCAGCGGCCGGGTTGCGCGAACTCAATCAGGTTCTCGCCGCTGCTGCCGAGAAACTGGCGACGCCGATCAACAACGTCAACAATGTTGATCGGCAACGAGCTTTCACAACGCTCGCGTCGATGAAGCACAAGGACGCGGACACCCTCTTGGCGGCGTGGGCCAATCGGCTGGCGACCGGCGATGTCCCGAACGAGCTGCAAGTCGATCTGCTCGAAGCAGCGACCTTGCGGCGTGAGATCACGACGATCAATCAAGCGTTGCAACAACGCTCGACGGCATTGAACGCGAAGACCGCCTCCGATCCACTCGCCGCGCTGCGGCTCACGCTGCACGGCGGCGATTCGGAAGCGGGACGAGTGGTCTTTATCGGACACGCTCAAGGCCAGTGCGTTCGCTGCCACAAGATCCGCGGCGAAGGAGGAACTGCCGGGCCGGACCTGACCGATGTCGTCAAACGCAATCGCGAAGTCGAGGGAGGTTTTCGCGAGCATTTGCTGCAATCGTTGATCGACCCGAACGCAAAGATCACCCCCGGATTCGGCAGCATCACGCTGGTGCTCGACAGCGGCCGCCTCGTGGCCGGAACGCTGAAGGCCGAGGACGCGCAGCAAGTCACCGTGGAAACACCGGACGGCAAAACGGTGACAGTGCTGCTCAAAGAGATCGAAGAACGCACGCCGCCAAAATCGGCGATGCCCCCGATGGGAAAAGTGCTCACACCACGCGAGCTGCGCGATGTAATCGAGTTCTTGGCGACGTTGTCGCCGTGAGTCGCCTCTACGTAGCCGTCACGCGGAGCGTGACGGCTACGCAGCGACGGCATTGCTGCGCGATGAACTCAGACGACACGATTCGGCAGCGGTTGCCCAGCGAGCCCCGCTCGCAAGTTGTTGATCGTCATTTCGATCATGCGACGGCGGGTACGATCAGACGCGCTGCCGAGGTGCGGGGTGATTACGAGGTTTTGCAGTCGCAGCAGCGGATGATTGCGCGGCAGCGGTTCAGGTTGAGTGACGTCGATTCCGGCTCCGAAGATGCGCCCGGTGCTGAGTGCTTCGTAAAGCGCATCGGTATCGACGACTCCTCCGCGAGCCATGTTGATGAGAATGGCCGAGCTTTTCATTGTCGCGAACTGCGCGGTGGAAATCAGATTTGTCGTCTCCGTTGTCAGTGGGCAATTGAGGGCGATGAAATCACTTTCGGCAAGCAAATCGTCAAGGTTGCGGTACTCGGCGGCATATTCGGATTCAGCAGCGAGATCGCGATGGCGGTTGTGGTAGAGGACGCGCATGTCGAACGCACGTGCTCGTTTTGCAACCTGCTTGCCAATCCTGCCTAACCCGACGATTCCTAACGTCGCGCCGTTGACCTCTTTGCCAATCAGTAAGGATGGCTCATAGGCGGTGAACTCGGCGCTACGAGCAAACTGGTCGCCGATCACAACATTCCTCGCGGTCGCCAAGATCAACGCAAACGTCAAATCAGCGGTGGCGCCATCGAGACATCCCGGTGTGTTTCCCACGGGAATGTTGCGAGTGTTCGCAGCGGCAACGTCAATGTGATCGACACCGACGCCATGATTACTGACGACTCGAACGTTCGGCGCGCGATCGAGTAATGGGCCATCAACTCGCGGATGACCGTAAGTGATGATCGCATCCGCGCGGCGTAACGAAGTTGATTGTGATGAGATGTCCCACGGCAGGATTTCATAATCATCACCCAACAAATCGAGGAACAACGGAGGGAGGTTGTCGGCTAACACGGGGGTCTGCGGCATGTTCATTTCTCCGGAATGGGAACAACACGTTGCGGGTCACAAGAAAGAGAATAACTCGTTGAGAATTTTGAGTGATCACGTTCAAGAATGTGGTACATGATTGACCGCGATCGCAACGCATTCCTGTTGATCGCCGTCTTGAGAAGTACAACTAGAAATTAGCAACAAAAAACAGCATCTTTGGTTCTCGCCCGCATGAGAAGTTCGTGGCGATTTCGCCGTGAACTCAGCAACGTGGTCGCGATGGTCGCAAGCAATGTAACGAACCCTGTGCGCGAGGTTCAGCCTGTTGCGGCAAGCGTCGATCAACGTTGTCCCGGTCGATGTGGCAAAAGTTCGGATCAAAAATGGCCACGTTGTCAGTTCCGGGAAATCTTTGAGAGTGAGAACCTTTTTGCTGGATACGGGAGGTTCCGTTGATAGGATGTCACCTTCGTTTTCAGCCCTTGCAGACGGAATCAACCGTGATTCACTTCAAGAGGTTGGCGGTCTGTGGCTGGTGTCAGCCACACCGAGGCTGGATGAATAATTTTGGTTCTCAGGTTGAGAGAAAGGATTCTGTCATAGAGAACCCGCTTGCCTGAATCCGCTTGCGGATTCACCCTAAAATTGAATGATGAAACCTTGGCGAGAATGGAACGAGTTCAAACAAAGAGTCGTTCCGGTTGCAATGAGCCGAAATGTTGGATGGAATGCATCCGCACAACGAGTGGCTCACAACAAGGTCTGGTTCGGACGGCAGTGCCGAGCCACATGACATTCGGGTGAGTCACCAGTAGCGAGGCAACGGTTGTCAGACATCGACTGAGATAAAACAGCGGTGAGTTTGCTGACGAGTTGCCGAAAGTTCGGCGTGAAGTGGAAGTCTTCAGTTGATTGTTCGTCGCAATTAGGTTCTGTTGGAAGAGAATGAAATTATTGAGTTGAACGCAGATCGCAAAAGGACGTGTGTTCTTTCCGTCAACCCAAAGGAGTTTACCGTGCATCGTTTGGATCTGAAGTTTAATACGTTGATCGAGGAAGCTCGCAAGAACGGCCTCATGACCTTTCAAATGGTCGATCGTTATCTTCCCGATGAAGGTGGCGACCCGAAGATGGTCGACGAATTGTTGATTTGGCTCGAAGAGACTGGCATGGATCTGATTCATGACCAGGACACTCCGATTGATGATCCGGATTACGTCGCTCCGAAAGAGCCGACGGAAGTGGTTCCTCAGCCGAAGCTGACGGCACAGGAAGAGCGAGCGCTGTTGTCGCGCGATCCAATCCGCATGTACCTCAGCCAGATGGGAAACATTCCATTGCTGACGCGCCGCATGGAGATTTACCTCGCCAAGCAAATCGAAATCACTCGCAAGCGATTCCGTCGTGGCATCATGGAATCGGATTTCGCGCTGGAAATGGGGATCGAAACGCTGGAGAAGGTCAACTTGAAGCAGTTGCCTTTCGAGCGGACGCTTCGTACCTCCGAGACCGAGAACACTCGCAAGGAGCAGATCGAAGGGCGTATGCCGAAGAATCTGCCGTTGCTCAAGCGGCTGTTTGAGGATCATGTCGCCGACCACAAAGTCACGATTGATCCGGACGCTTTGGTCGCTGACAAGAAGGCGGCGAAGCATCGTCGTGTCATGCGTCGTCGCAAAATGTGTACGCTGATCGAAGAACTCAGTATCCGCACGCAGCGGTTGCAGCCGGTTATGAAGCGGATGCACCAAATTGCCGAACGAATGGATCAGCTCGTCCGCATGATCGAAGAATCGAAGAAGCCGCACGGGAATCTTCGCCATAACTACGGCAAAAATTTGATGGATGGCCGCACGGTCGTCACACGGGACGTTTCTGTTCTGCAGAAGGAGTTGGATGAACTCGTCGCAATGGTTCGTGAGCCGGCTCTCGAATTCATTCAACGCTCGAAGACGATTAAACGCCGCTTCGATCAATGGACCGACGCCAAGCAAAAACTGTCAGGTGGAAACTTGCGACTCGTGGTTTCGATTGCGAAGAAGTATCGCAACCGTGGACTGAGTTTCTTGGATCTCATTCAGGAGGGAAACGCCGGCTTGATGCGCGGTGTCGAAAAATACGAATACCGCCGAGGCTATAAATTCTCGACGTACGCCACTTGGTGGATTCGCCAAGCGATCACGCGAGCGGTCGCCGATCACGCGCGCACGATTCGTATTCCAGTCCACATGTTCCAAAGCATCTCGCAACTGAAGGCGAAGAGCGAACAGATTCGCCAAGAAACCGGTCGTGAACCGAGCATGGAGGAACTGGCGGTCGCCGTCGGTTTGTCCGTCGAGGAAACCGAACGGATCATGAAGACCTGGAAGCACCCCATCAGTCTCGACACCCCGGTGGGCGAGAGTGAAGACAGTGCGTTCGGTGATTTCTTGGAAGATTCGCACCACGGCAGTCCGGCGGAAGCCGCGATGCACGAGATGCTCAAAGACAAGATCGACGTCGTGCTTCGCAGCCTGACGTACCGCGAACGCGAAATCATTCGCCTGCGATACGGGCTTGGTGATGGTTACAGCTACACGTTGGAAGAGACCGGACGAATCTTCAAAGTGACTCGCGAACGTATTCGTCAGATCGAATCCAAAGCTCTGAAAAAACTGCAACAATCGAATCGCGCCGCTCACCTCAAGGGCTTTGTTGAGGAATTGCTCCCCAACCAAGTCGCTCCGATCGAAGATTTGGTCGCTGCGGGTGCGTAGTTGTTGAACGGTTCCTGAAAAAATTCGGAAAGGCCCGGCTTCGTTGTGAGGCTGGGCCTTTCTCTTTGCCACGACGTGCGGCCAAAGTGGAGATAAGCCCCGGCCCCGCTGAGTTCGACTTTTGCCGTGTGGTCAAAAAAATCAGCCGGGTGCGAAGTTCATTGGTGAGTTGGTTTTGGCAGAGTGACGGCCTCTTCTCTGCGATCGACACAGACCGCGACCGCCAAATCGCCGGTGACGTTGAGCGTCGTGCGGCACATGTCGAGCAGCCGATCGACTCCCAAGATGATCCCGATTCCCTCTTCCGGAACGCCGACCGATTTCAAGACTAGCACCACCAGCGGCAACGAACCTCCGGGAACTCCGGCCGTTCCGACTCCTGCCAAGATCGACATCAGCACCACTTGGAATTGCTGCGCGATCGTCAGCTCGACACCGAACACCTGAGCGAGAAACAAGACCGTGATCCCCTCGTACAACGCTGTGCCGTTCTGGTTCGCGGTCGAGCCGACAGTGAGCACAAAGTTCGCGACGTCGCGACGCACGCCAAGTTTTTCTTCGGCCACTCGCAGCGATGTCGGCAACGTCGCGTTCGACGACGAAGTCGCAAACGCGGTCAACAACACTTCGGTGATTCGGCCAAAGAACTGTCGCGGCGACATCTTCGCCACGAGCCACACCACCAACGAATAAACCCCAAACATGTGCAACGCCAACGCGGCCAGGACCGTCACCACGTACCAGATCAATGTCTGTAAAATGTCCACACCGAGTGTCGCCGTCAGCGAAAACATCAACCCGGCGACTCCGATCGGAGCGAACTTCATCGCCCAGCCAATCACCACCATCGCGATGTCGTAGATTCCTTCTAGCACGCTCACCAGCGGAGCCGTCCGCTCCGGTGAAATCGAAATTGCTACTCCGCAGACCAACGAGAAGAACATCACCGCCAACATCCCGCCGCCGGGCGAACTGCCGTCCAACGCGCCGACCATTTCTTGCAACGGGTTACGCGGGATGATGTCCAACAACGAGTCGCGGATCGACTTCGCGTTCTTCGCCTGCTCTACCGCTTTGACCGGCTGCGTTGCGAACCGCTCTTTCAATTCGGTTCGCTTCTCGTCCGACAGCCGTTCGCCGGGCTTTACGAGATTCGCGAAGCCCAGTCCGATCGCGACGGACGCCGAGGACAAGATCATAGTCATCACCAACGTCCGCACGCCGAGCCGTCCCAGTTTGCGAACATCACCGATCCCGGCTACACCCAGCGTCAACGCTGAGAAGACTAGCGGCACGACCACCATGAAGATCACTCGCAGAAAGATCTGACCGAGCGATTCCGCCACGTTCTTGGTCAACCATTGCAACGTCGGGTGCATGTCGCCGTTGGCTGACGTCGTCCACACCTGCCGAGCGATCAACCCTCCGACGGCACCGATCAGCAGTCCGATCAGAATCTGCCAGTGCAGCGCCAGCGGTTTCTTCTTCGGGGAATCATTCATGAGTCAATTCGTTTTTCTATGAGGCGATCTTCGACCGCAGCCAATTCGTTGATAGGAATGATCTTTCTTGACTTTGCGTTCTTCGCGCCTTCGCGGTGACAAAGAAATTGTTTTCAACGCAAAGGCGAGAAGAACGCAAATGACGAGACAAAGGTCGGAACACTATTCGAAAACTGTCGGCGGAATTTTAATCTCACCCCAATCAACACCACTGGCGGTGATCTTCACGGTCACTTTCCCCTTCTTCCACGTTTCCATCTGGCCGCCGCGAGTCACTTCGGGAATGAAGCCCGACAGTTCTTGCCACACGACGAAAGTGTGCTCACCCGCCGGAAGGTGTTTCAACTCGAAGTGGCCATGTTCGTCTGAAACCGCGACATACGGGTGATCCTTTACCACCAACCAGCCGGTCATCCACGGATGAATGGCACACTGAATCGGAGCGGGGAGTTTCTCGGACTGATCGAATTTTCTCCGCTCAACGGATTTTCCCGCCGGAGTCAGTTCGTTGAATGGCGAGTTTCGGTCGAGTCCCGCCGCCGTGTTGTGGTCCACTTCGTCCGGGTTGTCGATCAGCAGCGTTTGACTGGTACGCAGCACGCTGACGTGAGGCTCAAAGCGGCAGCCTTTGTTCGCCAAGCGAATCGTTGCTTTCTCGTTCTTCGAGTAAGATTCGTGAATTGCGACCTTCTCGCTGGCCTTCACATCGAGCCACACAACCACGTTCGCAATGCCGTGATTTTGCGGATGCACAACGAGCTTTTCCAAACGAGGCTCATGCTTGCCGCAGAACTCGACATCTTTATTAATCGTCAACAGCGGTCGCTCCGGCAGTTTGCCATCTAGCACGAACCGCCCTTTGAGGTCTCCCCAATCAGCGGCCGACGCGATTGGTATTTGCCCCATCAGTATCACAATGCACGCAACGCAGGAGATCGGATTGAGCGAAATTCGTTTCCCTGAAATTTGCTTGAGGTTGGGCGACCTTTTCATGAGGCGACTTCCGTTGATCGTCAGCGAGGTTTGTTGATTTGAAACTTTCGCAGCTTGCTAAAGAACGTGCTGCGCGGCATCCCCAACAGGCGCGCGGCCCCCGCTTTATTGCCGCTCGACGCTCGCAATGCTTGTTCCAACGATTCCCGCTCCGCGAACTCATTGAGGTCATCACGACTAAAACGTACCGCGCTCGCCGCAACAGGTTCGGGTTTTGATGGCGGCGCTCCATCTGGAGCAGAAGCGACTGGCATTGATCTCGGCGAAAGTGTTTTCGGCACGGGACCACTTCTCGCCAGCACTTCACTCGGCAGATCATCGACCGTAATCGTGCCACCGTCCGCCAAGACGACCGCACGTTCGATAACGTTTTCAAGCTCGCGGATGTTGCCCGGCCACGAATGCCGCTTCAGGGCGACAAGCGTGTCGTCATCAATCTGCGTCAGATGCTTACAGAGCTTCTCCGAACACTTATTGAGGAAGTACAGCGCGAGTTCGAGGATGTCCTCTTTGCGTTCGGCGAGAGTCGGCAGCGCGATGCTGATGACGTTCAAGCGATAGAAGAGATCCTCGCGAAACTTTCCTTCGGCGATGAGCTTCTTGAGGTCTTGGTTCGTCGCCGCGATCAGTCGGACATCGACCTTCACTGTGCGCGTTCCACCGACCGCCTCGAACTCGCGGGTTTGCAGCACACGCAACAACTTGATCTGCGTTTCCAGCGAAATGTCGCCGATTTCATCCAAGAATAACGTTCCGCCGTTCGCCGATTCAAAGCGTCCGATACGATCTTTGTGCGCGCCGGTGAATGCGCCCTTCACATGTCCGAACAGCTCGCTTTCCAACAGACTCGGAGACAGCGCGGCACAATGCACGCTGACGATCGGCCCATTACGCCGCGCGCTGTTTTGATGAATTGCGTGAGCAAGTAATTCTTTGCCAGTTCCGCTAGCTCCGGTGACCAACACAGACGATTCACTCTGAGCGACTTTTCGCACTGTCTCCAGAACACGCTGTATCGCCGGACTGTTTCCCTTGATCTGACCGCGACGAAATTCTTCGACGGGCGGCTCAACCTTCGGGACAAGATCGGCTCCCTGTGTCGTCTTAATTTCTTGCTGCAACATCGAGATCACTCGCCGTTGCTCGTCAATCTTCTCCACCTTCAGTTGCATTTCTTCGTTCACGCGAGACAAGTCTTGATGCACTTTTACGCTGTGTAGCGCGACGTTGGTGATCTGTCCGAGGGCATTCAAAAACGTCAGGTCTTCCGCAGAATAAGCGGTTCCGTTTTGCTTCGGGCCGAGCACCACCATACCAGCGATGTCGCCATCGCTTTCAAAGGCATACATCAACTCGGCTCGGAGCAACCGCAACGTTTGCTGTGCCGAAGACGACCCACTTCCGAACGCTGTTACCGATCGAGTGATCGCGGATTCCTGCAATAGCAAACCCATCAAGTCATCGTCCACAACCACTTGCGAGGGGAGATCGGTACCCCCTTCGGCAGCGATCAATTGAAACGACGGACGCCCAGCATCACGCAGGTAAACAGCAACACGATCTGCCCGCAGTACATCACGGCACGAACCGATCATCCGATGTGCGAGTGTCTCGCGATCGACGACATGCTCGACCGCTCGATTCATGCGTTGCAGCGCTTTATCAAGCTGATATTTTTCGCGGTAGAACCGACGATCAATCAAATGCTGCAAGCGATCGCGTCCCCAAACCAGTGACGCCACAGCCACTGCGAGAACCGCTCCCAAGAAGAACGCTTGCTGCAATTCCGGAAAGACCGGCCCGTTCGATCCCCAAGCACTGGCCGTCAAACTTCCAACGGCAATCAAGCCCGCGAAAGCTCCCGTCAAACCGAAGCTCGCTGCGTAGTACCGCATCCCCTTGCTGACGATCTGGTCAATCAGCATCAACTTGAAACGCAAGATCGCGACCGCATACGCCAACATGAACGACAGGCTCGCCAAGAACATCGAGAGTCGCGCTCGACCTAACGCAAACTCCACGCGATCAAACAACGCCAGATAAAGCGTGTAGCCGACCGGCACGACCGCCGAGAGCCCGCCCCAAAACATCCACTTCAACTGGTTCCGCTCAATCGGATTCGCGGTTCGTAAATAACCAAACGCCAACGCGGCCAGCATCACCAAAAAGCAGCTCGCAGCAAACGTCATGAACACGTAAATGCCGTCGCGCAGTTGCTTCATACATTCGGCAAGCGTCTCGATTGCTGCGGTTGAACCGGCCTGCCGAAGCCATTCCGTGTAGCCCAGCATCCCGACCATCCACACGAACCCAATCACCGGAACCGAATACAACAGCGTCAACGCCACTCGCGGGAATTTTGTCAGCGGCCATGTCCGTCGAGGGTACGTCAAAAAAAAATGCAGCGACACGACCGGAACACACACGGCACAGGCCACGAAGGGAACATTCAGCACCAACGAACTCGCCACAACCCACCAATGAAAGCCGCCGACAAATGCTCCCATCGTGACGATGCACATGGCGTAGAAAAGCCGCGCGGGCCGATCGAACGGACGATGCCAAACGGCCAGCGCGCCGACCGCCGTGATCCCCAATTGCAGAAGAAACCAGACGAAGGTCAGCAGGATGTCACCCAGCGGTAGCGACTGCACAACCAACCAACTCGTCTTCACGGCACCATCCTGCCGAAACTCGACTTCCACCAAACGCGGCCCGTTCTCGATTTCCACCAAGCTTGGCAACGGCTCTCGCACGAGCGACGGATCGTCTCCGGCTTTGAGCAATCCATCTCGCGTCACCGGATGACGCAGTGATCGTAAAGTTTGAGCAAAATCACCAAAACAGCGAATCGGTTGATCGCCGATCCGGAGCAAGATATCTCCGGCGACAATCAGCGCACCTCGGCTGAGTTGTCCGGAAACATCTCGAATCACAACTCCGTCCGCGACTAGATCACGGGATCGATCATCGTCTGCGAGTAAAACTCGCAAACGCAAGTCCGGAACCGTGGCGACATACGCCAACACAAGCACGCAATACAACAGCATCAAGCTGCCGCACACAGTAACGATCAGCTTTTCCCGCCAACGTTTTTGGTCCATTGATCTCGCCCGTCTTTCAGCGCCGAAGTCCTCGTCAGGCGCTCATAAGCGGCGAACTTCTATTGATCCAGCGCCGAAAATTCAACGTTCGTCGCATTGATTCGCCACCGAATGGAACCGCTCAAACACCTATTAATCAGTGAATTCAGGAGGAATGCTGAGGTTTATTACGACAGCGCCGAAAACAAATTACTGCTGGCACACAGACTGCACAACGATGGTACCACTCGCCCAGCGAGATTCCACCTTACCCAGCCGAGGCCCTCAACGAATTTTGACTGACCGCAACTGATTTGGGATTGCATGGTTCTCCTGATTACAGCCTGACCCACTCTGTAACCAGTCTCCAGCACGTCACAGACCCCGAATCTGGTCAGTCAATCGTTGAGGGCCTTTTTTATTTCTCTCGTCGCGATCTCACCACGCTGAGTCGCGGCTGGCCAGCTCTTTGATGTGGGCACCGACGACAGACTGCGGGCAAGACCAGACGTCGAAGAACATCGACTCACGAACCGAGCGTTCGGCGGGATGTCCGCTCACAAAGCCGGTTCCCTTTGCGGCGGCCAAATAACTTTGAGCCACGCGAGTGACGTACGAGTTCGCTCGCTGCCGGATCAACTCCACCGACCAACGACCTGGCTCGTCACGATTGGCTGCGAATAAAGCGTGCTCCAACGAACGGCCTTCGTCTGTGAACTGCACAATCACAGATTCCAAACTCGGAGTCTCCGACAATTCATCACAGAGCCCGCGCAACGCCGATCGTGCCGCTCCCAACGCCAGCGCCGATGTTGTGAGTGATCCAGTGCCGCCACGGCTTCCGATCTTTAACACCTCCGAAAGAGGACCTGCGACAATTTGTTCCGAACGGACCATGACATCGAGTAACTCAATCGGCCCGGTTTGCGTGGCGGTGAGCGAGAGAAACAGCAACGGCGGAGCGATTTTCACTGCCGGATTGTGGGCATTCACAACCGCCAGAATCTGTTCCCCGCTGGGAATCGTCGCTCCGACCACGATCAAGTCAGCCGCATTCCCGCCAGTGACCCACGGAATGCGACCGGTGAGCCGATAGCCCCCATCAATTGGTTCCGCAATCACGGCCGGGCCGGGACCGCGCGAGCGAGAGGTCGTGAGGTGTGAAAAGCCGACTGTCGTGAAGCTTTCTCCACGAACCAATCGTGGCAACCATAAATTTTGAAGTGCTGTATGATCGCAAGCGACAAGTTTTTGCACCGCCGAATTGAATTGCGTCAGGATGAACGCGCTTGTCAGACAAGCGTCCGAGAGTTCGAGATAGCCATCAAGAATTGTCGCGTCATTGAGTTCGCTGCCACCCCAGCGACGAGGGATCAGCCAGCCAAAGATTCCCGCCTCGGCCATCAATGAAATCTGCTGAGCCGGCCATTGGCCGGTCGGCTCTATCGAGTCTCGCCGCGATGCTAACTCGTGAAACAATCTCGTGGGGATCATGTCGATCATTCGACTGGGACATCGAATCGAGCACAAGTGTGACGACTAGCCTTTGACCGTGTGACTTGTTCGGTCGAGTTACTCGGCCCACAATCCGCGCAGTTCAAGAGTTCGTGAATCTCTCGTGTTGAAACACCTTTGAAGGAGTTCGATTCATGTTGATGTTCTGGCGTTGGTGCGTCGTGGTGATGGCCGTTTGCGGCAGCGTGTCGGCGAATGCGGCTGACTTTTTTTTCAAGGACGGCGATGTGGTCGTGATGATCGGCGACAGCATCACCGAGCAGCATCTCTATTCCAACTACGTCGAGATGTGGACCGTTAGCCGCTTCCCGAATTGGAAGCTGACGTTCCGCAACGTCGGCATCGGCGGGGATCGCTCCCCTGGGGGCAATGGACGATTCGCTCGCGACGTATTGCTGCATAAGCCGACCGCAATGACAGTCGATTTCGGGATGAACGACGGGGGCTACGGAGCCTTCAGCGACAATGTCTTCAAACCGTACATGGACGGCTTGCAAGGGATGGCTAATCAGGCCAAGGCGGCCAACATTCGCGTCGCCTGGGCCACTCCGCAACCGCTGGATACCGCCGAGCAGGGACCGACTGCGTTGACCGCCTACAACCAAACGCTCGAAAAATTCTCCGAAGGCGTGAAGGTCATCGCCGATAAAAACGGCGGTTTGTTCGTCGACCAGTTTCACCCATATCTCGCTGCACTGGACGGTGCTCGCGGCAAGGGTTCGAAGTACGACCGCATTACCGGCGGCGACGCCGTCCACCCCGGCCCGCCCGGCCAAGCGCTGATGGCCGCGTCGATCCTCAAGGGGCTGAGCTTCCCGTCGCTCGTCTCGTCTGTCGAGATCGATGCCGCCAATGGCAAAGTTGTGGCCGCGAAGAATTGCACGGTCGAGAACGTTAGTAAGAAGGATGGCGGACTCACCTTCTCGCGGCTCGACGCGGCACTGCCGTTCTTCCCGATGGATGCTGTCGGCATCCTGCCCCATGCTCCGATTTTGGAAGAGCTCAACGACTATCGCTTGAAGGTTACTGGCCTAGCGGCTGGAAAGTATGAAGTACGAATTGGTGGCAAGAAGATCGCTGAAGTGACCGCCGAACAACTCGCCACAGGAACGAATTTGGCATTGGGCGCTTTGGCTGACGGCCCGATTGCCGACCAAGCGAAAGCCGTGAGAGCCGCAGTCGAAGTCAAGAATCGCTTCCATCACGACATGATCTTTCGCGGCATCGTGCTGTCCAATGTCTCGATCCCCGAATGGTTGGGCATCAAGCTCACTCAACAAGAGATCGACGCGAAACGCCAAGCCGTCATGGCCGAGCGATTGGGCAAGCTCCCGGCGCTGGACGCCGAAGTCGCGAAAACACTGACGATGAACGCCAATACGTTCGACATCGTGCCGGTGAAATAGTCAACGGCAACGCAGTCTTGTGATAAGCCCGCTACACCTCTCGCAGTGGTGCGACAGTCGGAACGCGTTTCGTTGCCAATGGTGAGGGCTCAATGATCTCGCCATGAGACAAGACTCGTTTTTCTGCAACACAATTCCAGCACACAAACGAAACCTCGCAACTTCAAAACTCATGTTTCGGGTGACCTAAGTTGCAGGTGAGGCTCAACGATGTCTGCGTTGGATCAAAACCTCGCGGACGCTTTGATTGCTTCGCGTTGGTTGCCGTACGATGAGCGACTCGCGGATTCGTTGCGACTATGGAATGAGGGGGACGACCTCTTGCCGATTTTGCATGAGGTCGCTCAACGCTGGGGGATTCACGCGTCAAATGCGAATGACCTGCAACAAGCTCGGCGGTTGATTCGACTTCACGAATGGCTCGCGGCAGCGGGTGCGAAACTGACGTTCGGTTGGCCCGGAGACTCAAATCAGTCGCTCTCGCCATGGATGGGGATGAGTTTGATTTGGTGGCCTCAGGGAGTTCCTGTAGGCCGCAAGGTGGCGTGGATCAGTTCGCGATTGGGACGAGCGCTTGACGAGCGTTCTGATTGGTTTGCGGTGCTGCGATCGGCGGCCGCGAAGTTGAATTTCGAACACGACCTGTTGCTGACGTCGTCCAGCACAACGACGGGGCGATTCCTGGAACGAGCGGCGATTTTGTTCGGGCTGAGACTGTTGCGAGTTCATACTGAGCTGACTCGATCGCTAACCGATTGGTTGTTGCGATTACGCAGAGAATTGTGGCAACAGTGCTTGATGACCAGTGATGTTTCGAGCGTCTTGACGCGACCGTTGCCGTCGTCATCAAACGGCAACGCGATGATCTCGCCGACAATTGGCGCGAGCTCAGTTGAACCTGATTTGTCGCCGCTGCCGCTCGCAGATCGAGTTCTTATTGCGGTGGCAGATCACGTCGTTGCGTTGCAGGTTCGGCCACAAGGTAACTTGCACGCTTTGCTCAATCGCCGATTGCGCGAGGCCGCTCGTCCACCTGGTTCAGTGTGGTTGGCGCTGGGCGATCAGTTGGTTTCTTCGGGTGTGGCCACGGAGTTGCAATCGCTCGGCGCAGTTGGTTGGTACTTGTGGCCGAAAGGCGAAGCTGCGGTCGAGAACGATCGCGCCAGTGTCGTTTCTGAAAATGCCGCCGTGCTTCGGCAGATGCCGTGGCCTGATGGGAGTTACTTGGTACATTGGACTCGACGACGCTTTGGGCCGTGGCCGGAGCAATCGGCGGACGACTTTATTGACGACTTGTTACTGTCTCGCGCCGAACGATCGCATTCGGCGTTTGAGACGCTCGCTCGCATCGCGCGGCACCGACGATTGATTGCGTCTGATTCGAGTCTACGCGGTGGGTTTCGCGCCGTTTGTTTTTCAGCAATATCGCTCAGCGAGTTTCCTCAGCGGCGGACATTTCGCCGACACCGCGGACGCTGGGACTTTGAGTTATTCGGAGTCTGCGTCAATCGCGAGTGGCTCGCAACGCAAGGTGCTCGGCCAGTGATTTATGGAGATCACTCGGCATGGCCGGACCTCATTGAATCCGACAGACCATTCTGGCAACAACGACAGACAAAACCGCGCGGCAATACGGCAAGCATCGACTGGTCTATCGAAGCGGAATGGCGTGTTCCGCAAAATGTGGATTTGGCACAAGCGCCGTACGATGCCGTCGTACTGTTTGTGCCGAGCCTCACCGACGCTCAATCACTCGCCACAATCAGCCCTTGGCCGGTCATCGCGTTGGCAGCCGAAGGCGATCAGGATACGTCCGCACGATCGGCTTCCGATTTATAGTTCACCAGATTTCGGAGATGGCGTGTGCCGTATGCTTGATGAACCGGTTCGTCCCACATTGTCTCCTGTGAGCGGACCAGGAGTGAGCAACACTGGAGTTCCAGAAATCACGAGACGTCGTTTTCCGGAAGGTCTGGCGAACTCCGGTTCATCCAGTGAGAACACAAAGACCAAAATCGAGGCCGACATAACGACCAAACTGGCAATCCAACCATTGAGTTCAACACGACGTGGGATCAGCGCACGTCGTTGAATTCGACGTGCCACAACCGGCCAAACGGTCGATCGGGGAACAGCCACAACAGGTTCGACACGGCTTGATTGTAATGCTACGAAGCCCTGTTGATGTCCAGTCCAAGCTTGCTGGCAAGTCGGACATTCCACCAAATGACTGTTCAATTCTGCCGATTCAGTCTGCGGCAAATCTTCGCCGACGGCCAATGCCATCTGACGTCGAGCAATCCTACAGTGCATTATCAGGCTCCCTATCTTCAGACGAGGGTGAATTGGCGGGCATGACAGTACCATGCCGCTTGCCCCAATAAAATTGAAATCGGTGTCGAGCTTCCGCCAAACGCCAGCGAATCGTCGCTTCTTTGCGATTCAAAATCGCGGCGATTTCGGCGGTCGAGAAATTCTCCAGATCGCGCAGCATCAGAACTGTACGATATTTTTCTGAAACCATTTGTAAGACCGCGTGAACTTCCTGTTGCAAATCTAAGGCACTGCGCGGGTCGCTCACCGCCGG
>JAYUFI010000311.1:0-2276 GCA_043738805.1 Planctomycetaceae bacterium
CTGCAATTTCCCATCCTGATAGAGTGCCCAATGGGCCGGCGGCAGTTTGGAAAATCCTTTCAAGATCGACTGCGGATGAGGGACATACTGGTATGTCAAATAGGCATCGACCGCCTGTCGATCCAGTTCGCGCGGCACACCCGGGACCTGCAACAGGGCCTTCAACTCGCTGGCAAACATCAGCCGTTGGGCATCCTGGCGAAAGACGAGCGGCTTCTTGCCCAGCCGATCCCGAGCCAGAAACAACCGGCGCTGCTTCTGGTCCCAGATCGCAAACGCAAACATCCCGCGCAGCCTCTGCACGCAATCGGGGCCGAGCTCTTCGTAGAGATGGACGATGCACTCGGTATCGGTATTCGTACGAAACTTATGGCCGCGAGCTTCCAGGTCAGCCCGCAGTTCGCGGTAGTTGTAGATCTCGCCGTTGAAGACGATCCACACGCTGTCGTCTTCATTCGCGAGCGGCTGATGTCCGGTGCTCAGGTCGATGATCGAGAGTCGGCGAAATCCAAGTGCGGCTGCGGGGCCGGTTTGTTGAGGAGTGTTTGGTGGCGATTGATGGATCGTTTGCGCGGGAAAGGATGAGCCTCGGAGAGGCTCATCGACGGCAAGCGAAAAATACGTTCCGGCATCATCGGGACCGCGATGCCGAATCGCGGAGGTCATTCGTTCGAGCGTTGCGGGCGACAACGGAGCGGCCTCATTCGACCAAGCTGCTCCTGCGATTCCACACATACCGATGACTCCGCCAGCGGCCAGTCACTTCGCGACCGCGATCTCTGATTCCCAATCGTCAGATCGAAGATTGACGCAGCCGAATTCCGGAGGCAAGTCAGGTCCACATCGTCCCCGCGATCGGCGAAGTCTGTTCGGCATCGCAACCGAGTGAGGAATAATCCCAGTGAATGACTCGCCAATTGAGAGATTCTTCGTTGCAATGCGGAGGTCGATTCGAGCCGTTCGGAATTCGTCGTTCATTTCTTGCAGACGCTCGGATCACGCTTCAGGAGTTGTGGCCATGAGCCGGGAATTGCTGTGGACTCGCCGACGTGTGTTGCAGGCTGGGGCCGCTGGATTGTTGAGTTCGGCATGGTCGGGCGGGCTCGGATCAGATCTGTTCGCGCAAGAACGCGGTGAGCGGCCTCAACAAGACGACGGAGTGACGATCGTCAATCCACGTGGGCGAGTACCGGTTAGTTTCATCATTGATGATTCGACTTGTTTGGCCAACTTGGCGCACTATGGCATCCCGCACTTCGCTCACGTGTATCCCGACAAGTATCGGCAAGACTGGGCGAAGCTGCCGCGTGAGATTCCTGATTCGTTCGTGCGGAAGTTCGGCGAGTGGTCTCGCGAGCACGGCGTCAAAGGGAAGTACAGCATTGTGCCGTACCCGGCTTGCATCGGGCGAGTGGACCAAAAACTTCCCGATTGGTCTAAGAAAGAATTGGACGACAGCCTCAAGCTGGTCCGCGACTTCATGACCGTCGATTGGGACATTCATCCCGAAATGGTGACGCACACGTTTGCGATCAATACGAAAACCGGTAAGCCGTTCGCCGATCAAACCGAAGAATATCTCGAAAACACCGGCTTCAGCGTTGGCAAGAGTGCGGAGCAACTCGCCGATTACATGAGCTTCGCGCTCCGCATTCTCAAGAACGTCGGCCTGCCTTGTGAGGGTGTGACAACGCCCGGTGGCTTCGGCAATCGCTCGCGCGAAGCGTTGTCCAAAGGGACGCTGATGGCGCTCCGTGATGTCTACAAAACAGAGATCCCGCATTATTTCCGACATCTCTTCACCGGCAATGAAAGTGTCGCTCCGCGAGTTGAATTCGCATCGGGCTTAGACACGGATGATCCGCGCTGTGTTGTGTCGATCATCGGTTGCACAGGAGATTGGTTCGGCGGTTGGGACGGACTAACTCCCGGCACCGTCGATCAATTCATCACCGAAGATTTGGAAGAAGGACGCTTGCCAGAAGTCATCGAGCGGGGCGAACCGGCCATCATGGTCTGTCACTGGCCCGGCCTGTATTTCAACGGTGATGAGATCGGCTTTGCGATCTTTCAAGACGTCGTCCGCCGGCTGCACCGCCGCTACGACGATTTGATTTGGATGAAGCTCAGCGAGATCGCTCGCTATTGGGCTGCGAAAACCCTCACGC
This sequence comes from Planctomycetaceae bacterium, assembly GCA_043738805.1. Classification (GTDB taxonomy): domain Bacteria; phylum Planctomycetota; class Planctomycetia; order Planctomycetales; family Planctomycetaceae; genus SXKJ01. The sequence continues at coordinate 2,169 of JAYUFI010000311.1, forward strand.
GAATCGAAAAACACGAAGAGACGATCACGCTCCGCAGTCCGTTTGGTTGCCCCGACTTCACGTTCGAATTCGCCGCCCCGCACGCGCGAGTCATCACCGTGCAGTCTG
>JAYUFI010000312.1:0-2275 GCA_043738805.1 Planctomycetaceae bacterium
AGTTCATCGAAATCGAGCTTCTCATTCTTCAACACCGGCGAGTTCTGCAAGCGGAGCTTCACGTCGTCCACATGCAGGACGTCTTGAAGGTCGAGCGCCAAACGATATTGCCCCTTCGCGTCGGCACCGGTCAGAACCTCACGCAGATAATCCGAAATCACCGGTTGCTCGCGACCGCGAGTCTCTCGCAACCAGCGAGCGACATCCTGTCGGTTTTGATGATTCGTCACCGCGAGCGTTTGTGGTCGCAACTCGATGAAGCAAGCCCGTCGCTCGCTGGCCACGAACGAATGCCCTTCTAATTTTTCGAGCGAAGCCGATTCTCGCTCGGCCAACTTCTTCATCGCAAACGGCTGCTTGAGCCGCACGAGGCCGAGTTCCCATTCCGCACTGATCGACTCGGCATCAATTTTTGCCGCGAGGACCGCAGTCTGAACCGTCGGTGGAAACGCGACCAAACCACTCGCATAGTCGGTGTAGTAACGACGCGCGAAACTCTGCTTCACACCGAGCTTGCTGTTGAACAAGCCCTCCACATTCACCAACGCCACCGCATTCGCTGAGGCCGGAACTCGCGACAGCAATTCTTCGGCTGCGAACAATGAACTGAAGCAGGTAAAAATAACACACACAACAACGGTATTAAGAATGCGATCAGTCATATTGCATGCCCTTCTATATTTTCTTGAACTGCAAACCAGGATCATTTTCTTCGCCGCCGATCATCTTGAAGAAGAGTTGCGATGGGTTCGTGAGATCGACTTCCGCGAGCATCGTGTCGCTGGCGTCGGGTTCGAGAGCGAGGTTGTTCTGGTCCACAGCGAAGACCCCTTTCACCGATTGCTTGTCTTTACCGCGCGAGTACGTCCAGACAAAGCTGCCGTCCTTCGCGAGGTCGAGTTGGAACTGCGATCCTTGGCTCGACGCTTTCCAACTTCCGATCAGCTTCTCGGTCGTGAGCACTTTCTCTGGCGGCACAGCCAGAGGTTCGGGAGGCGTCGCGGTCTCGGATGCGGCCGGTTCCTCCGGCGGAGTCGTCATGCCGACCAACTGCGCGAGTAGCTTGTCGTTCGGCAACAACGACTGAGTCAGCTTGAATTGCTTCAAAGCATTCTCGGCAAAGCCGTTCGTCAGGTAGTGATAGCCCAGCAGAAAATGAGCGTCGGGTGACTTCGGGTTGGCCTTTGAGAAATCCTCCAACGTGCGAAGCTGCGTCGTGTAAACCTCGACGCTGGGATAAAGGCTGCTCATCGTCGTCCAGTCCCAGCCGGGGCCGGCCGAGAGGACCGCATACGTCGCGGCGGCAGAGTTCGGATACTTCTGCAACGAGAACAGCACGAGTCCGCGGAACTCATGCACCACCGTGTCGTTCGGCCTCGCCTTCACTGCGGTGTCGAGCAGCGTCAATGCCTTGACCGAGTCCCCGTCGTAGAACGCCGCGCGAGCGTCGTTGAGCGCGTCCATCCCAGCGTCAGTTACTTCAGACCGTTCCGCTGGCGGAGTCGCTACCGGATCAGCGGGAGCGGTCGTGTTGCCGCTGTCCGAGTAAACTACGAGTGGCTGCGAGTAGTCATAGGACACGGAGGTCGTCGTCGCATAGGGGTTCGAGTAGCCCCAATAACCGAAGCCATAAGCCACTCGATTCACGCCCCACGCGGTCAATCCGAACGCGGTCGCCACTGGATAGTTGTTCCACATGTGACTCAAACCGGCTCCGGGATAATAGCCCCCATTCCAGCAGCCGTGATACCAGCCGCCGTGATTGTTGATGTTCCCATTGGCCCAGCCCTGCCAGTCTTCGCGATTGTTGTTGCGAAAATCTTGTCGATTGCCCTGCATGTCTTGGCGATGGCTCTGCCAGTCCTCACGTCCCGATGTCATGCGATCGCTTAAATGACCCTGCCGATCTTGGAGCGTCTGCGGTCGGTTCGCCGCTCGGTTCTGCAATCCGGCTCCTTGATTCGGCAGCCGTGAACCCGCAGTTCCCGTTCCCAATCCCGGCAACCGAGCAGGTTGCTGCGAGATGCCAGGCCGATTCGCAATGCCTTGTCCGGCTCCCGTCCCCGGTCGATTCGCGATCCCTCCACCTGACCCAATTCCAGTTCCTTGCCCAGCACCAGGGCGAGCGCTCGGCAAAGTCGAAGGTCGCGATCCCGAACCAATGTTCGGTCGTGATCCCGGTTGCACGGACGGACGATTTACCGCGCCGACATTTCCCCCACCGACATTCGGCCTCGAACCACCTCCCGTACTGGGGCGAGTACTCGGCACCGAC
>JAYUFI010000313.1:0-6016 GCA_043738805.1 Planctomycetaceae bacterium
TTGTGAGAGACAAAAACGGACCTAACCGTTTGAAGCAGCCCCAGCGCTCATGTTAGCTGGCCTGTGAAGCTGCTGAGTGGACACACGAGTGTCTGGCACCCTTTGTTTTCTGTAAGGCAGCAGATCAGTTTCTCCCGAGAATCTCACGGAGATGATTCGACAGGCCGGCTTCAAGTTTGGGCTTACCCCCAATGCTGTCGTCGTAGAAGAGCACACGGAAGGCCGACAGGTCGAAAGGCAATGGTGCGTCGGACGTTCGTCGCTGCGCAAGGAGAATGATCGGCTTGCCCAATGCCAAGGCGTAGCCAACTTCAAAATAGACGTTGGGATTGGTCGGCGAGATGTCAGCTATCACGACTTGCGATTGGGCAATCCGGTCGATGACGTCCTTGATGATAATGCCTGGTCCGTAGATCTCGTCGGCTCGGATTGCATCTACCTTGAACTCTTCGCACACGTCCTTAATTACATGCAAGTAGACCTCGTTGTAGGGCGAGGAGAATTGCATGACGATGAAGGCCTTTGGTCGTTGGACGTCAGTTGCGAAGCTGGCCACCTTCACTTCGCTTTGGCTCACCACAAATAGACCGACTTGGCGGAGTTGATTCGGTGCGGCTGGAAGGGTCTTGAACGCGACCTGCACGCCGCCGACATCGAGTGCCACGCTGGAACCTTGAACGCGAACTCCTATTTCGTAGGGTATTCCGGCATGAAGATTGGCGCGGTCGCCTGATAGATCATGGTTTTCCCACAAACCTCCGACCTGCTGTGGAGTCGAGTCGGGCACCCACTCGCGAATGCTGAACATGGATCCGCTTCCACCTAGCCCGGCGGTGACATGCCCCTTGGTCCTGTGATCGTACCCAAGGATCAACTCACAAACGGAGTGTGGAGTGACTTCGTCGAAGGTGACAGTTGCACGAAGATGGCCATTCACCATCATCACATCCGATAGAAGGATTCCGACCTTTTCCAGGAACTCAGATTCTGGTGTGGGCTGCGGTTGTCCGGAGGTCGCAGCGGGAGCGGGAACCCGCCGCCCCTTGAACAGAAGTGGTTCACTCGTTGTGTCAAACTCGCCCAAGATGGGCATCCATCGCTGGCTCACATTACCTCCATCGCGCGCTATTTAACTTGCGGTGATCATTGGCATGGGCGAGCAGTATGCCCTGGCTTACTCTGAAATTAAAGCAGGAACTTCCGACTAAAACGTTCCGGGTCTTTGAGGTGCTCCAACAACTCCGGCACGGTGGCTCCGACGAGCTTCGGACGCGGGACGAGCGGGCGGTTTTTCGCGGTGACTCGCCAGATGCGGCCGTGAGTGTGGTCGCGACGCGGGTCGCGGAAATCGACTTCGCCGTGTTGGATGATCGGGTTGTACCAGTCGGCAATGTAGATCGCTCCGTCCGGTCCCATCTTCACGTCGATCGGGCGGAAGGCGACGTGATTCGACTTGATCAGCTCGACCTGCTCGCGCGAGCTGAAGCCGGCTCCGTCCTCGCTGACGATGTAGCGGCAGACGCGATGGCCTCGGAAATCGTTGGCAACGAAATTCCCTTGCCAGTCGTCGGGCAGGTGCCGGCCGCTGACGATCTCCAGACCGCACAGCTTCGGACTGCCAGGGTTCAGGCCGCTCAAGATTCGTTCCGCTCCGAACGCGGTGACATAACTCGCGCCGGGCACGACGTAGTTGATCCCCTCGCCGCCGGCTCCGTCGGTCGCGAACGACACGCCGTAATCGTCAAACGCATGACCCCACGGATTGACGAACCCGCGAGCAAACACTTCGAGTCGCATGGTCTCCGGGCGGAACTGCCAAATGCCCCCCGCGTTCAGCCGCCGCACGCCGTGCGGAGTCTCGATGTGGCTGTGGATGTAAACCGACTGATTCATGTAGAGCATTCCGTCCGGCCCCCACCGCAACGTGTGCAAAATGTGGTGAGTGTCCTCGGTGCCGAACCCCGACAACACGACTCGCGATTCATCCGCCTTGCCGTCACCGTCGGTGTCCTTGAGATGCAGCAGCTCGGTGCTCGCCGCGACATACGCCCCGCCGTCGCCCGGCTCGACGCCGGTCGGGATCAGCAGCCCATCCGCGAACACCGTCGTCTTGTCCGAGCGGCCGTCGCCGTCAATGTCCTCCAGCACCAGAATCTTGTCGTTCGCTTTCTGCCCCGGAGCAATCTGCGGATAAACCTCCGACGCCGCGATCCAGAGACGCCCCCGCGGATCAAAGTTCATCTGAACCGGCTTGTGCAACAACGGATCGGCCGCGAACAGATTCACCTCAAAGCCATCGGCCACGATGAACGACTTCCGCTCGATCTCCGGATCAGGATCGGGGATGTCCTTGAGTTCTCGCTGAGCGAAAGCCGGCGACGTGCTCAAAGCGAGTAGCACAATCAATCCACAACCAAGCCAATCAATAAGCCGAAACATGCGCGATCTCCGCGAGATTATGAACCAATCATCTCGCTCGTGAAAAATCGCGAGCAAGCTCAAAGATTGTTTTGTAAATGTCAGGTAGTCGCAAGCAGCCTTGCTTGTGGTCATGCGGATCAACGCAACTGTGGCATTCGCTCATCATTGCAAGATACGTTAGTCTGAGTTTTGAGGGGCGAACTTGTCCCATCGCGATGCGGTTTGAGAACTCGCCATGAATGTATCCATCGAAGCTGGTTCGACGTCACATAGCCTACTGAGGCGAGTTCGTCGATTTGATTCCGATGCCTGGGTGCGACTCAGCGCGCTGTACAGTCCGATGGTCTACGGCTGGTGTCGGCGAGCGGGGTTGCAGGACAACGACGCGGCCGATGCAGTGCAGGATGTTTTTCGCTCGGTTTTTCAGGGGATCGCCGAGTTTCGTGGTGTGGAGGAGAGCCAGAACGGAGGTTCGTTCCGAGGGTGGCTGTGGACAATCACTCGCAACCAAGTCCGGTTGTACTTCCGCAGACAAGGGAATGTTCCCCAGGCGGTTGGCGGGACCGACGCCCAAATCCGTTTCGCGGAGCACGTGGATGGATGCCAGGAACTCGGAGAAACCGAACCCGATGCGGAAGGGGCTCGACGGCAACTGTTGCATCGTGCGCTCGAATTGGTGCGAGGCGACTTCAACGACTCGACGTGGGAAGTCTTCTCGCGAGTCACGTTGCAAGGGCATTCGATTCAGGATGTCGCCACGGAGTTCGGTCTGACGGACAACGCAATTCGCCAAGTGAAATTCCGCGTGTTACGGCGGTTGCGCGAAGAGCTGGACGGCGGGCTGTAATTCCCCGGTCGATCCGCCTTCCCTGGCAGCCCCAGGAGTGATCGACCTGAATTTGCGCGTCGGCGTCAGTCAGGGAAGCCTGGCCTACAAAAAATCGAGTAACGCTCGCGCATCTCTCTTGCTGAGCGGGAATCATCTCGGTTCCTGGACACACTTGTTTCTGCAAAGGCTCGGTTATGAAAGACGTCATTCAATTGCCGGAAGATCATCAGCTCGACCAACTTTTGGCAGAGGGAAGCCAAAGCGATGCCTCCGAAAGCAAAGCCGATTCCACCGTCGACAAGCTGCGAGCGGAATTGGAGACGATTGCAACGCGCCTCCGAGAGCCGGTCTCGCCTGAGCCGTATCAGGACGAGCCTGCCTGCGCCCGTGCCGCTGAGTTAGCAAGCAGCATCGGGCGCGGCTTTGTCCCGGATTCGGTCGTGGTCAAAACCAAGAGCATGGTTGATTCCTCTGCATTGGGTGAAGTTGGGCCGTACAAGTTGTTGGAATTGCTGGGCCAAGGCGGCATGGGGGCGGTTTACAAGGCGCTGCATCCTCGGTTGGACAAGGTCGTCGCGTTGAAAGTGTTGCATGCAGGGCGGATCAAGAATGACGCGCTGGATCGCTTTGACCGAGAGATGAAGGCGCTCGGAAAGCTCGATCATCCGCATTTGATCCGGGCGTTGGATGCAGGGGACGCAGACGGGACGCATTATCTGGTGATGGAATTCGTCAGCGGAATGGACTTGTCGAACCTACTTGCCAAGCGGGGTAAGTTGCGGATCGCTGATGCTTGTGAGTTGATCGCTCAAGCGGCGATGGGGCTGAATGCGGCACACTCGCGAGGAATGATTCATCGCGACATCAAGCCCGCGAACCTGATGCTGGCCGAACAAGAGTTTGGTCCGCCGATCGTCAAGGTGTTGGACTTGGGGCTCGCGTTGTTGTCCGAATCGCCGCAGCCGGATGCAGGCGGTTTGACGAGCGACGGCCAGATCATGGGGACCATCGACTACATGCCGCCGGAGCAGGCTCAAGACAGTCACATGGTCGACGAGCGAGCCGACATCTATTCGTTGGGTGCGACGCTTTACGCCTTGCTGACAGGCGGCTCAATTTTTCAGGGGCGACCACACACGACTCTGATGCAGAAGCTGATGGCACTCGCGACGGAACCGATCCCGCCCATTCGCGAACGCCGTCCGGATGTCACTGAGCCGCTCGCGCAGATCGTCCATCGGATGTTGGCTCGCGATCCCAAACAGCGGTTTGCGTCAATGGCGGAGGTCATCGCCGCTCTGAAGCCGTTCACGGTCGGAGCGAATCTGTCCGTTCTGTTGAGTCCACACCAGCACGACGCGCCAGCGAGTGGTTCGATTGATGAGAACTCACGATTGAGTGCGACTGTGCGTCTCCAGGCCGATGACCACTCGCTGGCGCGTCGTACTAGTGGCACGCTCGCGACCGCCGAGATCAGCCGGAACGCGCTAGCGTCCGGTTCCAGCGTTGTCGCATCGCCAGAACCGGACACAAGCGCGTTCCGGCTGATGACCAAGACGCGAGCCGCAATCGCCGCCGCCGTAGCCGGAGTCCTCTTGCTGGGAGCGATCCTGTTCTCGATCAAGACTCCGCACGGCGAAATCATCGTCAAGGTCGATGGCCTGTCGGCGGAAGAGCAGAAGCAGATCGAAATCAAAGTCAGCGGCAATGGTGTGATGAAGATTGCCAACGAGGCGAACGGTTGGACGATCGGTGTGAAGGAAGATGGGAAGTACGACGTCCAATTAACGGGTGGCAAAGATCGAGTGCAGATCGACAAGGACCAAGTCACCGTGACTCGCCGTGACAAAGCGATCGTCACGGTCTCACTGAAACCGAACGGCGCGGCGATGTTGGCAAACACACTGAAAGTCACGACGCCGACCAACGGTTCAAACTTTGATCCTGACCGGCGTGCGGCGGAATGGATTCTGACAATCAACGACGGGCCCGCGCCGGACCTGTTCATCACAATCGCGGGACAGAGAACTGGCTTGAAAGATCGTCAACTCCCGACAGAGCCATTCCATGTTTCCGATTTTCCGCTGCAGGGTCCAATCATCGACAAATTGGGTGACCGACTGGCTGACGAGTTGGCGACCAAAATCAAAGGAATTCGAGTCAAGCAAATCAGGCTCGCTAGCAGGACGCTGACGACGGCTGGATTTGCCAAGCTGGTCGCTATGCCGGAGTTCTCTGAACTGAACGCCTTGGAAGTTTTCTGTCACGACCATGACATGGACGATGGCGTCTTCCCGCTCTTGGCGAAACTGCCAGATTTAGACCGCCTCACAATTAACGCATCAACGGCCACTGGAGCGCCCAACCTGACCGGAAAGGGGATTGGCGAACTTAAGGCATGTTCCAGGATGGGTCAAATCAATTGGCTCAACAGCACGCCCAGCCCACAGGCCGTGGAGGAACTGGCGCAGTTACCAAAACTCTATGCACTGGGCTTCAACAACATCGTATGCAGCGAGAGGCACACATTGGCTCTTTCAAAATTGAAGCTGCTCGAATTGGCTTTTTATGAGTCAAAGGTGGATGACTCGATGGTCAAACATCTGGCAACGATGGAGAAATTGCAGAGGCTCGGTCTCGGTGCTAATCCAATCACTGACAAGGGGCTGTCGGAATTGAAGGGACTCAAGAACTTGAAAACCATCGAACTGGGGCTCACCAAAGTCACCGCCGCCGGAGTCGCCGATTTCCAACAGGCTCTGCCCG
>JAYUFI010000314.1:0-2272 GCA_043738805.1 Planctomycetaceae bacterium
GCGCGGGAGAGTCGTCTACGCCTACGGCAACGAACAGGATGACATCCTCTCGTACTTCGGCCGCGATCCGCAGTTTGAACAGCATTGGCTCGAATGGGAGCAAGCCGGACGGCCCGATGACAAGCGGCCAATGAAGCATCGCTTCGTGAAGGACTTTCATCGCGGCTTGGAACTCTACGGCCAGAATGGCGCGGCCCGGTTGCAAGAACCGCACGTCCGCGAATCGCTTGCGAGCATTGGCTTGGTGGTTGCCGAAGGGCCGAACGACATCGTCAAGCTCGATACGCTGGGCGTCGCGGCCGTGGGACTGTGCTCGAACAAGACCACTGACGAGCAAGTCGACAAGATCGCTCGCTTTGCCAAACGGTTGGCCGCCGGCCGCGTCGTCTTGATGCCGGACAACGATGCTGAAGGGGAAGAGGGATTCAAGGAACTTCTCTGGCGGCTCAATCAATGCGAAGGCGTTACCGTGCGGCTTGCGTGGTCGAGCGGGATGTTCGGCGGAGCCTTCGCCGGCCGACAGCCGGAGTCCCTTTCCATTGAGGAGTGGAGCGTCGTCCGAACACGAATCAGCGAGTGATCGCCGTGGTGTTCCCGTCGCGGATGCGCGGAGTCTGCTGCGGCGATGCCGGTGATCGTGTTTGTGGTGTCATGCTGAAGAGCGGAGTGACTTTTTTGCGCCGACACGCCGCCGGTCCACGGCGGAGCAGAGCAGTGCCGAGTCTGGCCGATGGTCGTCGGCCGGTGGTGTCGCCTATGGCGTCGAGAGCGGAGTGCGGCACACCGTCGCGGGCCTTGCCTGAGGCCGCGACCCCCACACGACGTAGCCGCCTGATCGGGACAGTCTTGGCCCGTCGGCGTGTCGTAATCGTGTGGGGGTCGCGGGCGATAGCCTCGCGACGGTGTGCCCTCATCGTGGTGTCAGTGTTGGCTCCGCCAAGCCCTTGCCGAGTCGGGTTCCACCCGCCGGCGCTCCCGCCGACAGTCCCGTCGGGCGCGGCGGACTCTTCAACCTCCGTGTCGGCGTTTGCCGACGACTTGTTGTGGAGTTGTGCTTGCGGCTCTCGAAGCGAGTCCCAGCGTTCATCAATCTCCCATCATTTTTCAAAAGCAGCGTGCTCAGCACGGTCCTTTGTTTTCAGATGATTTGTAAACAATCTTTTGGCGTCGCCTGCTGCATGAGCCAATTCGCTGGTGGAACGCCGATTGAGTCGCTGAATCGCGAACGAGGCTGTGTAAAAACCGAACGCGGAGTCCACCAGTCCGACCTGAAAACCGAACGCGAAGTCCACCAGTGCAAGTCAAAAACCGAACGCGGAGTCCACCAGTCAATCTCTCAATTTGGGATGTTCAGGGAATTGCCAAGGCGAGTTAGTCCGTCGTTCCCCCACTCCGGGTGTTCCTGCCGGAAGCGGTTGAGGAAGTGCATTCGCGTGAACTGGCGAGCCTGCTCTTCGCAGTCGGTTGCCGCTCGGCCAGACTTCTGAAGATCGCCGATCAGTTGCCGCATCACTCGGTCGAACGCTTCGCGAGCTTCGTCGTGGAGATACTCCTCGAAGGCGTCGTCCTCGGACCGGAAGACATGAGCCTTCTGACGCTCTTGCTCGCGCTCTTTCGCAAGTTCCTGTTTACGAAGTTCGTGCCACCAATCCGGCGGAGTGCGGCGAGAATCCTTGGCCGCCTTGAGATTGTCGATGAAGTACGCCTGTGGGCTGCGTTTGAAGAAGCCCGCGCGATTGCGTTCCATCGCAGCAAGCGTGATGTCGGCCCACTGTTCGATCTGCCGTGGTGAGTAGTGGCTCATGACGCGAGCAATGGTTCGATCATCCAATCCGATCGACGTGAGCGGCTCATACAGAGGGGAGTCGGCTGGTTCAGCACGGTGTTCGTTGCCCTGAGAATCGAACTGCGGACCACGCACAAGGCGGAAGACGTACCGCCCCTTCGATTGCTTCTGGAACAGACGGGATGGATCGGCCACGTCCTGCGGGAGCCGAACGATGCCGGCACTGACGAGTTGCTCGACGCAATGCGTCAACTTCTGACGGAGTCGTGTCGTTTCCATCGTAGGACAAAAGCCGAGCACGTTCACGGCAACGTGTCGTAGATCGAGCTGTGGCGTTTGGTCCGCTCGCCAAAACAACTTCTTGAGGAACAGATACAATCGCCGGGCGGCAGGACTGAGTTGCAGATACCGCGACAAGTCGAATCGCAAAGCACCGCCGGTCGCACGAGCCAGCTCGAAGAAAATCGAATCCCACGCAAATCGCCA
>JAYUFI010000315.1:0-2269 GCA_043738805.1 Planctomycetaceae bacterium
CCTCGCTCCGCCGCCACCACTCGGACGGCTGAACGACGGAGAGCTGCCAACTGACGGTCTGGCACCACCGGAAAATCCGCCACTCGGTCGCGATACACCTCCACCGCCGCTCGGTCGCGCACCACCACCTCCTCCTCCGAACCCGCCTCCGCCACCACGTCCGCCGCGCCCGAAAGCAAAGTCCGTCGAACCAATCGCCACGGCGACTATCGCCGCCACCATCGTGATCCCAAGTCGTCTCTTCATCGGAATGTCTCCGGTTATATTTTGTGAACTCCGACGTGACGGAGCATTGAACTGGAGTGAAGCAAAGCCGTGACGGATGCTGCCAGCGCCGCCATGAAATCACTGGTCAAAGAACTGCCGACGCTAGCAGCGTCGGCCACGACAAGCTATTTCGGCTGCGGCGCTTGTCGCACGACATGAACCTCAACCGTCGGCAATACGGCATTGCCGACGATGCGATCGGATGAGCGAAACACATAGCGATCTAATCCAGTCGGCTCGATCGAATTCGTCGCCGATGTTGTCGAGCCGTCGCTCAACACGCTGGTCGCTTTAATGAGCCAGCCACTTTCAGTCGCGGTCCACAAGCTTTCGCCATAACCACCTTCCGCATCAAACACCCAAGCTTTGAATCGCTTCGTGAGCGGATCCCAGCCGATGCGTTGGCTGACTTTCATCGTGTCGCGGCCCGACTGGCGAACGGTGATCTCTTGCAGCAGGAAACTCTCGTTATCAGCCCATCGGCACGACGTCTTCACGACCCCTTCACGGCTCTCGTCGATCCAGTCACCGACCAGCCACGCCAATGATTGCAGATGATCGCGGTGACTCGGTTCAACTGGCATGTCGCGGACCAATCCCATCGACCACTTCCCATCCTTGAGCACATGCAAGACGGTGTACCGTCCACGCTCAGGCGTCTCGTCGGGAGCCGAAGTCGTCTTTGTTGAACCAGTCTCAACGGCCAGAGCCGTGCCGATGAAGCGAATCGACTCGATCGTCACTTCGATCTTGCCTTCGGGACTCTCTGCAAACTCTCCGGCGAAGAGGCGTTCGATCTCTCCGCGCCCCTGAATCGTGTTGTCGTCTTCGTCAACGATTTGAGCCTCCGGCAGAAACAAGTCGGCGAGTCCCTTCGCATCGTGAGCGTTGTATGTTTTCACGAATTGAGCGACCAACGCCCGGATCGCAGCTTCTTGCTTGTTCGGTTCGGGACTCACAAGCTTCTTCGGCGATTGCGCCGGTTCTTGAGCGACCGTTACGGCCCAAAACGACCACGCAATCAGGCTCAAGCCAATGCACGAACACAAAATCTTCTTCATGGTTGTCCCTCTTCAGGAGATCGACAGAGGCGATCACGAGTGCGATCGCGAAAGGCGGGGCGATGTTAGCCTGCCAAGGTCGAAATAAAACTTCCGCCGAGACGCATTCGCGACAATTTCGCACGCCCGCAGTTTGCAAAACTCCAGTTAGAACAAACTGTAGATGAACGGCGCGGCGACTGAGCCACTCAGCAGAATGAGTCCGCCGATGAGCAGCAGCACAACGATGATCGGCGTCAGCCACCACTTCTTGCTGTGTTTGAGAAAATCGACGAACTCGGCCACGAGACCCAACTCGGCTTCGGTCGCTTGTTGCTCGAAGTTGGTTGGTGACGTTTTAGTGACGGGCAGTTGCTTGTTGTCGGCCATGGGAGATGCCTTGTCGTAATGTCGTAGCCCGGTTTTTCAAACCGCATGATCCAAGACTCCCGGTTTGGAAAACCGGGCTACGGAGTTGTTCTCACTCACTTCTTAAAACTGTCGGAAGTATTGCTGCGAGTCAGGCTCTTCGGCAGGTCGAGCGATCCAATAACTTTTGGCCGAACGATCCAATGTTTTGCGCATCGGGTCGCGGCCGATGGCTCGCAGGATCAGGCCAATCGGTGTCATGACACCAAAGAAGATCGCGGCCAACAACACGTGTGAAACCACCCAGCCAATCGGCCACACGGCGATCATCCAAACGACATACGCTCCACGAATCGCCGTCGGAGCAATGAGTCCAACAAGTCCGATGACGGCGGCAACGCTCGCCATCATGCCCGGGCCGGTTGTTTGTCCGGAACGTCGCCACCACAGCCCGGCAACGACAGCGAAAAATAGAATCAACAAGCCTGCGAACCAGCGGAGTTCGCGCACGGAAGGTTTCCAGTTGATCGGCAACATCATCGGTCAATCCAAGTAGACGAAGTCATTCAAACTCATCAGCACCTGTGCGAAAT
>JAYUFI010000316.1:0-2266 GCA_043738805.1 Planctomycetaceae bacterium
GTGGCGGATCGTTTCAGTGTGATTCGCTCGATCTCTCATCAGTTCATTCAGCATGGCGGAGGGACTCAGCAAATGCTGACGGCTCGTCCTCCGGTTCGAGCGGACGGCGATGCGATGAACTTCTACCCGTCGGTGGGAGCGGTCGTCTCGAAGATGCGTGAGAAGCGTTCGGTCGGTGTGCCGAACAACATGCTCTTCTCGGACGAAGGTTCGCAGGTTCATAACCACGGGGCGGCCTATCTCGGCGTCGCACATGCTCCGTTCAACATCGGGGCCAACTTTTTGACTCCCGAATTCAAAGTGCAGAACTTAGACTCCCGAATTCAAAGTGCAGAACTTGGCGTTGACGAGCGAGGCGGAGAAACAGCTCAACAATCGCATCGCTTTGCTGCGCGGGTTCGATGACATGCGACGCGACATCGACAGTACCGGCGACATGCTCGGAATGGACGCCTTCAACAAATTGGCCATCGCTATGTTGACGAGCGATGCCTCGCGCAATGCGTTCGATCTGTCGAAGGAAGACAGCGGCACGCGCGACCGCTACGGACGCCACGCTTGGGGGCAACGAGCATTACTGGCTCGGCGTCTTGTCGAAGCGGGGAGCAGTTTCGTGACGGTCGATATGAGCAACCCGCAGCCGGGAGTGGCATCGCCGCCGAATACGACACCGACGTGGGATACGCACTCAGTCAACTCGAATCATTTCACCGACTGCCGTTGGAAGATGCCTTACTACGATCAAGCGGTCGCCGCGCTCGTAGAAGACATTTACTCACGCGGGTTGGATAAGAAAGTCCTGCTGGTGGTCACAGGTGAATTCGGTCGGACACCGTACGTCGAATATGGACTGCCCGGCCGACCGGGACGCGGTCACCACTGCGCAGCCATGTCGGTCTTGGTCTCGGGCGGCGGAATGCGAATGGGGCAAGTCATCGGTGCGACCGATTCCAAAGCCGATCATCCGATTGATCGTCCGTTGAAGCCGGTCGATCTGTGGGCCACCGTGTATCGGTTTTTGGGAATCGACTACGAATTCAACCTCACTGACAACATTGGCCGACCGATGCCCATCCTCCCCGCAGGCGAGCCGATTCGTGAATTGCTTTCGGCTTGAGTTCGTCCCTGCTCGAGTGCGAAAGGTTGCCATGCCGACCATTTTTTTGTTTGGTCGCAAGTTAGTCGCCATTGGCTGTGTCTTCGCTGTTGCACTTGTTTGCACAGTGGCTACTCAGGCGCAAGGCCCGCCGCCGCCATCGCTGCCTGATGCACGATTGAACTCCGTGTTTCCAGCGGGCGGAAAGCAAGGGACGACTGTCGAAGTAACCGTCAATGGCTTTGACTTGGACGATGCCAAGCAACTGCACTTCGATAATCCTGGGTTCAGCAGCGAACCGAAACTTGCCGAGCCGGAGCTTGGTCAGACGGGAATGCAACCGGTCCCCAATGTGTTCAAAGTCACGATCAAGCCCGATGTCAAACCGGGCATTTACGAAGTGCGCGTCGTGGGCAAGTACGGCATTTCGACTCCGCGAGCATTCGTCGTCGGCACGCAGCCGGAAATCATCGAAGCCGAGCCGAACAACTCGCTCAAGCTGGCGAAAGACGTCCCGCTCGGAACCATCATCAACGGCATCACCAAGGACACTGCGACCGACTACTTCAAGTTCTCGGCCAAGCAAGGTCAGCGAGTGATCATCGACTGCTGGGCGTTTCGGATCGACTCGAACTGCGATCCCACGCTGGTGCTCTTCAACTCCGAGGGGCGGGAGTTGGAACGCAATCGCAACACCAATCGCCGCGACCCGATGATTGACTTCACGGCTCCGCGCGACAGCGAATACATCGTCGGTGTCTCTGACTTCTTGCACAACTACTACACCTTTCCGAGCGAGTGCTTTTATCGTCTGTCGATCTCGACCGCTCCGTATCTCGACTTCATTTTTCCTCCAGCGGGATTGCCTGGATCGCAGGGCCAATACACGTTGTACGGCCGAAATCTGCCGGGCGGGCAGCCCGCTCCTGGCATGACGATCAACGGCAAGACGCTCGAAAAACTGGTCGTCAACATCGCGCTGCCGACGGGGAACCCGGCACGTCTCGGCAACGATTTGCTGATCGATCCGTCCGAGGCATTCATTGACGGCATCGAGTACCGGCTCGATTCACCGCAGGGTTTGTCGAATCCGTTGCTCATCAGCCTGGCGGGCGCTCCGGTCGTTGTGGAGCAGGAACCCAACAACGATCCGGCCAAAGCGCCGCTGCT
>JAYUFI010000317.1:0-16016 GCA_043738805.1 Planctomycetaceae bacterium
CTGCGGCGTGCGGTTAAACGACTCCTCTATTTTCTGAGTAGCTCGCGGCTCACGTTTGCTGCCGCAACGCCTCCAACGTCGCCTGCATGTCCGCGTGCAGCGGAGCCTCAAACGTTCGTGGTATTCCACTCTCCGGATGCGAAAAGCTCAACCGGAACGCATGCAGTGCTTGTCGGCGAATCAAAACATCGGGCAGCGTATCGACAACCGATTCAAATCCGGACTTCTTCGCGGCGGCGTCCGACTTTCGAGAGAGCAGCGTTTCCCGCTCGGCCTGCTCGACGGAGCCGTCGATATCGGCCACGCGCAAACATTTGCAGCCGCCGTAAAGGTCATCGCTGACAATTGGGTGTCCGAGGTGCGCCAGGTGGACTCGAAGCTGATGTGTCCGGCCGGTCTTCGGCAGCAGCCGGACGTACGTGAAACCTCGAAAGCGTTCGAGCACTTCGTAATTCGTGACCGCTTGCCGCGCGTTGCCCCCCGGTTCGCACACCTGCATCTTTTCGCGAGCCTTCGGGTTGATGTGAATGAAGGTGTCGATGATCCCGGTGTCGTTCGATAGCTCGCCCCAAACGATGGCTCGGTATTCCTTGACCGTCGTGCGCGCCTCGAACTGTTCGCTCAATCGGCAATGCACTTGGTTGTTCTTGGCGATGACGATGACGCCCGTCGTGTCCTTATCGAGCCGATGCACGATCCCCGGACGCAATTGCCCGGCGACGTTGCTCAGTTGATCGAAATGAAACTGCAACGCTCCCGCGAGTGTCCCGCGATAATGCCCTTTGCCGGGGTGAGTGATCATGTTCGCGGGCTTGTTGATGAGGACGAGAAACGCATCCTCGAACACGACCTCCAGCGGAATGTCTTCTGGCGGCAAGCTGCTATCGGGAAGCTCCGGCAAGCGAACGTCGAGCACATCATTCACGCGCAATCGCTTCGATGTCTTCGCCGCCAGTCCGTTGAGCAACACCGATTTCTGCTCGATCGCCCGCTGAAACAACGCTCGGCTGTAATTCGGGAAGAGGCGCGAGAGGTAATGGTCCACACGCCAGCCATGCGCGCGAGCTTCGACGATCAAACGCACCGGCTCGCTCGAAAGCACGATCTCAGCAGACTGATCGGACGCGGAGCCAACCGAAACGCATTCCGCTTCATCCAGCGAAAGTTCATCGAGATCGGGACTCGGCGATTCCACAGCGCCCTCAACCGGCGGCTGTTTCCGTCCGGCGGATTGTGAGTCGCTCATTTCGACTCAGCCGGAGTGTCCTTGCTCTCTTCCTTCTTCTCGTTCGGAGCATCTTCGGCCTTTGGCTTGTCGGTGTCGGCCTTTGGCTTCTCCGCATCTTCTTTCGGCTTCTCAGCAGGAGCATCGCTCGCTTCAGTTTTCCTGTCGTCTGACTTCTTCTCGTCAGACTTCTTTTCATCGGATGAAGCTTCTGCCTCTGTTTTGTCTTCCGACTTCGTGTTGCTCTTCTTCTCGGTGCTTGCCGCGCTATCGCCGTCTTCGGGAAGTTCCTTCGAGTTCTCGCCAAGCGACGGATGTCCAGAGGGGAGACCGTCCTTCGGCTTCGTTCGATCTGCCGGCTTCGGCTTTTGTTTGTGGAACCAAGCGTAGAACTCTTTCGCGCGGTCGGACTTCAACGTTTCCACGCGCTCTTCGGCAGCAGACTTGTAAGTCGATTTTGGGAATTCCTTCAGAAACGCTTCGTAAGCTGCCACTGCCTTTGTGGAGTCGGCGTCCGATTGCGATTCCGTTGATTTGGCCAATGCCCACTGAGCACGCTCGCGAGTGATCGTTAACGCGCCGCTTGAACTCAGCACTTTCCGAAGAGCTTCATCGGCCTTCTTGAGATCACCCAAGCCAGCGGCGCGATCGGTAAACATCAACGAGATGCCGGACTCCAGTAAACGCTCGCCTTCACTGAGCCGTGCCCAAGCACCAACATCGGTGGAAGGATAATCTTCGGCGATTCCCGCGAAGTCTTCCGCTGATCGAGCTTGGCTGAACCGCGCCCAGGCTTGTTCGCTGCGACCCGATGTCGTGCGATAGTATGAAAACCAAATGGCTCCGCCGATCATGGCCACGCAAATGATGGCGGTCGCCGTATTGCCGTGCTGATCAAACCACTTCACGATCGGCGAGGTGGTGTTCGGCAGGGCTTTGGCATGTTGCATCGGTTCGGGCTTCATCGACAGTCTTTCCGGGGAATTTGCAGGGTTTTCAAATAAGGCGGGCGATGATAGGTGTGCCGTCCAAAGACCGTCAAGGCGGTGCGCAACTGTCGCACACGCCACCGTGACAAGTAGCGTTCTCGTCTCTTGTGAGTGACGATGCCTCGCCTCATGATGCGACTTCGATTGCGCAATCACGATATTTTTCTGAAAGAGCATCCATGTCGCGAACTGTTGTGTCTTTCGTTGTGCTGTTGACGACGATCGCGTTGAGCCTTTGCGTTTCGGACAACGCTGTGTCAGCAGCGGAGCAACCCCCGAACGTGGTGCTGATCGTCGCGGATGATCTGGGTGCGATGGACCTCGGGTGTTACGGGAGCAAGTTTCATCGCACACCGCATCTCGACAAACTGGCCGCCGACGGGATGCGGTTCACGCAGTCATATTCCGCCTGCCCGGTCTGTTCGCCGACGCGCGTCTCGATCCTCACCGGTCAGTATCCGCAGCGCTGGCAAGTGACCGACTGGCTTCCCGGCCGGGCCGATCAACCGGCGCAGAAGCTCAAGCGGCCGATGCTGCGTCAGCACTTGCCGCTCGAAGCGATGACGATCGCCGAAGTCCTCAAGCCCGCGGATTATGCCTGTGCGAGCATCGGGAAGTGGCATCTCGGCGGCGAAGGCTTTGAACCGACTCGGCAAGGATTTGATGTGAATATCGCGGGCGACGCAGCCGGAACGCCGCTGAGCTACTTCGCGCCGTACGGCAAGCCCGGCGGGAAATTGATGCCCGGACTGCACGAGGCTCCCGCCGGTGAATACCTCCCCGATCGACTCACTGCCGAAGCGGAGAAGTTCATCGAGCAACATCGCGAGAAACCGTTCTTCGTTTATCTGCCGCACTTCACGCCGCACACGCCGCTGACCGCGAAGGTGGACGTCATCAAGAAATATCCCGAAGCGAATTCGTTTCACGGACAGCAGAACAATCCGGTGTATGCCGCGATGCTGGAAAGCCTCGACGAGTCGGTCGGTCGGATTGTCGCGAAGTTGGATCAACTCAAACTCTCCGACCGCACGATCATCCTCTTCACCTCCGACAACGGCGGGCTCGCGACCACCGAGGGGGTCATGAAGCTCCCCGCCACCTCGAACGCTCCGCTGCGTGAAGGGAAAGGTTGGTTGTACGAAGGAGGCATCCGCACGCCGCTGCTGGTGAAGTGGCCCGGCACCGTGAAGCCGAGCAGCACGAACGACGCGCCGGTTTGCAGCATCGACTTGTTCCCGACACTGGTCGCCGCCTGCGGTCTCGATCAAACGAAAGAACTTCCCAAGTTCGACGGCATCAGCTTGCTGCCGCTCCTGAAGCAGTCGGGCACGATCAATCGCGAGGCATTGTTCTGGCATTACCCGCACTACGCGAATCAAGGAAGCCGCCCCGGTGCCGCGATTCGATCGGGCGAATGGAAGCTGATCGAGTTCTACGAAGAGGGTCGCCGCGAATTGTTTCACCTCGCGAAAGACGGCGGCGAATCGCGCAACCTCGCCGAACAAGAACCGGCTCGCGTGAAGGAACTGGCCGAGAAACTCGACGCCTGGCGGAAGTCAGTCGGCGCACTCATGCCGGAACCGAATCCCGATTACGCCCCGAACCTACAAGCGGCGAACGGCGAGATCGTCATGCCCGCGATGCGCAGTTTCGTTCGCGGAGTGATGCTGCGTTACGAACCGCTGCCGCACAAAAACACGGTCGGCTTCTGGGTGAACCCGAACGACTGGGTCATGTGGGAATTCACCGTCACGACACCGGGCAAGTTTCAGTTGGAAGGACTCATCGGTTGCGGCAACGGGAGCGGCGGCAGCGAAGTCCGCTTTGAAGTCGCTCCGTCCGGTGACACCGGCGAGCCTCAATCGCTTACATACATCGTCAAAGAAACCGGCGGCTTTCAAGCGTTCGTCCCGACGCCGCTCGGCGAAATCACGCTGGAGAAACCGGGCCGCTACGAACTGCGCATCAAACCGGTCAAAAAGCCCGGCCCAGCGGTCATGGACATTCGCCAGGCGCGGCTGATTCCCGTGAAGCCATGAGCCAGGGAAATGGGAATGATGGGATTTATGAACTTCATCATTCCCATTATTCCCATAAATTTCATCGGAATTATGCACTTGGCAAAGCAGTCGCATTTCTAACCGCGAACCGCCACTGCCTCAATTTTTCAGCAATGTCGTGACCGAAATCCCCATCGCTGTCGCGAACCGTCGCAACATGCTGATGTGAGGGTCGCCGCTATTGAGAAACTGGCTCACAGACGACCGGGCCGATGACTCTGGATAGCCCATCTTCTCGCCAAGAGCCTGTTGTGTGAGACTTGACGCCTCATACCGTTCTCGGACGGCTTGCATCACCGGGTCATCGTGTCGTTCTTTTGCCATGCGAAGAATCCTACCAACTTTGTCGGAATCTTGTCAATGAGTTATTTACAGACAACAGGCATGTCGATATCTTATTGACGTATCAAGCAAAGGAACTCGCCATGACTCTGACCGACATCGCCAAAATGACCGAAGACGACGCCCGCGAATACCTCGAAAAGCTTCGCTGGCCGCATGGTCCTGTTTGCCCGCACTGCGAATCGAACAATGTCACCCGATTGCACGGCGAGAAGCATCGGGCGGGGACGATTCAATGCAACGGCTGCCGCGAGCAATTCACGGTCACTGTCGGCGGAGTCATGGAATCGAGCCACATTCCTCTCGTGAAATGGGTTCTCGCGTTCCACCTGCTTTGCTCAAGCAAGAAAGGAATGTCGGCCCTGCAACTGCAACGTGAATTGAATCTCGGATCGTACCGAACCGCGTGGTTCATGGCTCACCGCATTCGTCACGCGATGGAAGGCCAGCCGATGCAAGAGCAACTCAAAGGGTACGTTGAAGCTGACGAAACCTACGTCGGCGGGAAGCCTCGCTACAAAGGCCAGAGCAAGCGCGGACGTGGAACCAAGAAAGCCGCTGTGATGGTTTTGGTCGAACGCGATGGCAACTCGGTATGCAAGCCGATTCCTCGCGTGACTCGGAAAGAATTAGGTGGCGAGATTCGGAAGTGCGTATCCGAGAAGGCCATGCTCATCACCGACGAATTCCAAGTCTACAACGGGATCGGCAAGCACTTTGAAGGCGGCCACGAGAGCGTTAATCACGGACGCAAGGAGTACGTTCGGATGACTGCCGGTGGCTTGTCGGTTCACACCAACACCGCCGAGAGCTTCAACGCGCTTATCAAGCGCGGTCACTATGGGGTTTACCACCAAATGAGCAAGAAACACCTTCACCGCTACTGCTCAGAATTCTCGTTCCGCTGGAATCATCGCAAGACGAATGACTCGGCTCGTACCGAAGCTGCGTTGCGGCAGGCGGAAGGAAAGCGGCTGACGTATGCGTAGATGACTAAAGCAGTAGTTCATGCCGTAAGCTGAAGAAGGTCCGCTAAGTCTTCGCGTGATTCTTGAGATTCCACATCGACGATGCCGCAAAGGCGATTGAGCAACTTGTAGCCTTGGCTTGCAGTCGGAGTGGTCATGTCGCTCTTGCGAATAAGAACTCGACATGCTTTCTTAGGAAGGACTGCGCCGAAAACAATTGAGTGCAGCTTCAGAGCTGCACTTTCGATGCTTTGCTCGCTCCCCAATTGAACGCGCTGGAGAAGGATGTTTGGGGTTCCGTTCCCTTGGCCGTAGCTAAAGTGGACCTTCTCCTGCGAGCCAAAGATTTGACATTCTACAGGAAACTTTGTCCTGAAGCCCTCTTGCTGGGCAATGCCAGACTCTTTCAAAACGTCTAGGCACTTTTGGGAGAATCCGTGCTGAACTGCATCCTTTGTTGGAGAAATTGCAATCAATTCCTTGAACAAGAAAGAAGTCGCATCAGTGAGTTGTTTCTTTCGGATTGGCTGCATTAGCTCGCCAGCGTCAGTGAGAATGTAGTTTCCCTTCTGTGTTGATAGCAGAGCATCTAGGCAATTCGGATCACTCTTCGGGACCGGTCGCCCTCGCTGAGGCGCAACAGCATCCTTCGCGATGAGATTCGTCCAATGGCGTACCCATCGCTCATAAACATCAAGTTCGCTTACGAAGCTGGCCGCGACATTTGGTTCAAGAAACTGAGCGCAGAGTTCGCCTCTCGCCCAGAGGAACACGCCGATATTCCTTGGCTCCATGCGCTCCAAGTCGGGTGCATATTTTGCGACCACAAATCGCGGTGTTACAGAATTAGCGGCCATTGCTTTACCTTCGGAAACCTCGTTCGATTGTCTAGGATTAGCTGCCCAAGTTTGTCACGCCTCGCCTTGAGGAACGCGACGACCTCTTGGAATTCCGTCTCTGTGATAGCGAGGCGTTTAACCTCTTCACAGACTGAATGAAGAAACCAATCAGGAATGTCTTCGACCCTTCGTACCCAATGTGAGAGGTTCTCGGCCGAGTCGATCAGCTCGACAAAACAATGCCACTCAAACGCTGAGTCCATTCCGTCTGCAATACCCAGCCGATCGGCCCTAGACTTCAAACGCTTGATCCCCTCTTTGGCGTCTTTATAGAACAGTGCCCGTTCGTGGTCGATTAGTCTGATGACTGACGGAGTGGCCGGATTATCAACCTTGATATTCCCTTTGTAACGGTCGCAGTTTGCAACAAAGATGTCGAACACCACGATGCCCGCGCAGAGCAAAGCATCCGAATTGTAAAGCAATTCCGGTTCTAAATCGTCTGGAGTTGTGTCGCCCTCAAAGCTCTGTGAAGCGAACATCACAGTGCCGGACGTTTTCTTCCTT
This sequence comes from Planctomycetaceae bacterium, assembly GCA_043738805.1. GTDB lineage: Bacteria > Planctomycetota > Planctomycetia > Planctomycetales > Planctomycetaceae > SXKJ01. The sequence continues at coordinate 6,994 of JAYUFI010000317.1, forward strand.
AAAAGGGAACATGGCGGGATTGGAAGCCGAAGAAACTGGCCAATACAGCCACAAATCCACTCGTTAGCGATTAGGTATTCGGATTCTGGATTCCGGCACTTTCCAATGGCCTCAGCTTTGACGCGCCAAGTGGCGTCAGAATTGATGCCGCCGCCCTTGTATCGCCTTCGCGAACGGTACGGATAGAATTGCCCTGTCGTCTTCACTTGGAAACCTAAAGTTCGTGACGAGAATCTTTCGTTTGTTCATCGTCTCACAACCTCAACAGACTGGATCACAGCATGAAAAAGACAAACGACCGGAAACAGCCGCAAAAGCCGCATGGCATAGCCAAGAAATCCCCCGTCAAAAAGCCGTCTAGCTCGTCAAAGCCGGTAAAGTCACAAAAACAGCCGAAGCTGAAGACGATTCCGCTTGCTCCTGAGAACGCTTTGGTTGCAGCGATGAACACGCCGCTGGCCGGAAGCAAGATGGACAAGGCAGCGAGAAAAAAGGCGAGGATGGCCGAGCTTCAGAACTTCACGATGGCTGAATTGGGAAACATCTCGCCATACAAAGAAGATCAAACTATTCCGGTCAAAAAGGATGAAAAGAATCAGGCGAAGAAATCCAAGCCAGCGATGATCGAAACGATCCTGAGACAAGAAGGTCACGGTTAGGAAACGGCAACATCACCGCATCTGCGGACTGAGATGGCTGCTTTGCCAAGTGCATAATTCCGAATTTCATTTGGCAAAACGCCGCTCACTATGTCCCCAACAGCACCCCGACCAACAAGTCGTAGATCGCGTGGCCTCCCACAGCGATGCCGAATCCGCGCAACACAAACAGCGCGGCGAAGAAAACTCCTGCGAGCATCCGGAAGCAAAACGGAAACAGCTCAAATGGCTCGCCCGCCGGCCCGACATGATGAGCGGCGGCGAAGAGTACGCTCGTCGTGAGTGCTGCTAAGGCCGGTGCCCACGCTCGCGGCAGCACCATTTGTCGCAAGAGCGCCGTGACCAGCGGGAGCAATGTCAGTCGAAAGAGCACCTCTTCATAGATCCCCGCGCCGACGAAACTCAGCGCCCGCGAAATAACCTCGACCTGCGTTGCGGTGAACGCCATTTTCAATTCGTTCAAACCAAGCAAGCTCGTTTCAATGGCGAATGAGCCAGTAAAAATACGGCTTTGCAATTGCCCCAGCACAATGAGAGCGAATGCCGCCAGCACGCTTTCCACAAACATCCCAGCCAAAGTTTCCAGCGAGACGTGCCACGGATACTTGGCCACCCACTGCCAACTCGTCAGTCCCAGCACAATCAACAGCGGTGGCCACCAAGCGGCATTGAGTCCAACGAAGTCGAGTACCATTCTCAGCAATTCATCCGCACCACTGCGAATCGCTGACGCATCGCGGCCGCCGATCCACAGCACTCCGACTTCGTAAGCAATTAACAGCGGCAGCAGAAAAACCAACGAAGGCCACGGCCTTCGCGTCTGCTGCCAATAATCAGCCTCTCGTCGCGGTGATGATCTCGCCGCAGTCGATGTGTTTGCAGAATTCGTCGTCATGCCGCGAAGCATCGTGCGGAATTGAAAACGACTCAATCTCAGACGACCGTGGCCAACAATTTCAGCGAGGCTCAACGGGAGCCGACAGCAAAACTGGCATCTCTTGACGTATAACGTTGGCGAAATTTCAGCGGCGTCAAACCAATATGCTTTCGGAACTGTTGAGTAAACGCACTTTGATCGCAGAAGCCGAAGTCAGCCGCGATGTTTGCGATCGTGGTGCTGGAGTGCAGGAGCATGTCGCTGGCAGATTGAATACGAGTCTTGATCAAAAAGTCTTGCACGCTCAGTCCGAATACTTCGCGAAATTTTCGATGAAGCTGACGCGGTGAAAGGTCCGCTTGCCGAGCGAGGTCTTCGACGGTGAGTCGTTCGCGATGATGCTCGCGGATGTAATCGACGGTCGAGCCAATGAGCGACATCGGCAGCATTGCTCGACGTTGACCATCATAGCTGCGGACAATTCCCATCACGCCGATGATCTCACCGTGCAGGTCTCGCACTGGCAGTTTGTTTGTGACGAACCAGTCGAGAATTCGTTGCTCGTTGTACCACAACTCGACACGTCCGATGAGCGGTCGGCCCGTAGACATCACGTGCTCGTCATCTCGCCGAAAGTGGTCTGCCGCTTGTGCTGGGAAGAAAGCATCATCCGTCTGGCCGAGAATCTCGGCTTCTGACTTTGCACCGAGATGTTCCCAAAACGGCTGGCTCGCACAGACCATGCGACTATGCCGGTCTTTCACAAAAAAATAAATCCCCGGCAAGTGCTCAAAAAGCTGCTGAAACTGCTGTGGTCCACCCATGTGAGCGAAGAATTCGGCTTGCAGGACAAACCCTTGAGTCGCCTGTTCATGGCTCTTATTACCGAGCGGTTTGGGAGCTGAGGTGCGGGAAGTGGTAAGTCGCATGTCCGATAGTCAATAAAAAAAGTCTGATATCTACAAGACCTCGAATCACAGGAATGTTATTTTAAGAACAAGCTGGGAAAGAGTTAGTTATCCACCAATTTTCTTCGTAGTGAGCCAAATTGAGTAGCACTACGAAAAGCGTGGCTGGCTCGCTGAGCACGTCATTCAGGGAACATTGCAATTCATAGCTGGGCGCGTTCGTCGTCCAAGTTAATGCCGAATCCGGCGGTGCTTCTTCGTTACGTCACTTCTTCTTTTTCTCGTCCCTGTCTTTTTGGAGGTGTAAAGTGTCCAAGACGCGTTCTTCCCAGCGTGGATTCACGCTCATTGAACTATTGGTCGTGATCGCAATTATCGCGATCCTGATCGCGCTATTGTTGCCAGCCGTGCAGCAAGCTCGTGAGGCCGCCCGTCGGTCGCAGTGTAAGAACAACTTGAAGCAGTACGGTATCGCGATGCACAGCTATCACGAGGCCGCGCGAGTGTTCCCGAAAGGGGCCTTTCATCCCTACGGCTATGTTGCGAGTGCGACCGGTGCGCAGTCGGATTGGCGGAATCACAGCGCCACAACACAGTTGTTGCCTTACCTCGATCAGGGTCCGCTTTACAAGACTTACACGGGGCAAGTCATCCTGGCTCCAATTAACGCGGGTGGAGCCATTCAGACACCTGACGCCAGTGGCGCGCTGGCCCGCAGCATTGCCGCGAATGCGAAATTCACGTTGACGATGTGCCCCTCTGATGCGCCTCCGGCGAGCGGTGATGCGCCAAGTAACTACGCTTATTGTGCCGGCACCAATGTGGTTCATGCCAATGGAGCGTTTGGCATCGCGGCCGCCGATCAGAATGGCATCTTCAACAACGCTGTGATCGTTAGAATAGGTGATATTCGTGATGGCACGGCAAATACGATCGCGATGAGTGAGTTCATTGTCGGCGGGAACGTATCTGGCGCCATCGATTACTCAATTATTCATCAACCGATCGCGGCTCCCGGTGGATTCCCGGATTCGTTTCCGTCGCTTGTGCAGGTCACTGCTTGGGCTGCATCGTGTGATGCTTCCGCCAGTCTCGGGACAACGAATGGAAGTTGGTCTGGCCGATTTTGGCAACGCGGGTTGATCGGTATGACGCAGTTCAACACGCTGCTGACCCCAAACGCGAGGCACTACAATTGCAGTGCGAACTGTGTCGGCTGTGACCCGGATAATCGTGGGCTCTTCCCAGCACGGAGCCGCCACACTGGCGGAGTCCATTGCTTGATGGCTGATGGAGCGGCTCGCCTAATCACCGACACTATCGACTTCACGACATGGGGTCGGTTGGGTGCCCGAAACGATGGCCAGCCAATCGGGTCTTTTTAGCTTAATGCCGTCCAATGGCTTAAGGCCCTCCCAGGAAATGTTCTGTGGAGGGCTTCCTTTTTCGTGGGTTCAAAACACCATGCCAAGCATCTCAATTCAACGTGGGGAGATTTAGTAATGCGTGCTTTCTGGAGTTTGTTATTGGCGGCGTCATGCGCTTGGTCCAGCGGCTGCGGTTCGAGTGAATCTACGAAGCCTCCCGTCGATCTTGTGAAAGAGAAGACGGTCTCAACAAATGCTGAGTTGAAGAAGCGGCTTGAAGACATTGCTGTGTCGGGAGCTAGTGGTAGCGGACTAATGGGGATCAAAGAGTCGATCGACCAGGCCGTCCGCAATGCGGATGCGAAGCTGGCTGACGAGTTGACCAAAGATGTGAATCTGCTCTCGCAAACGACCGATCCGGCAGAAATCAAGACGATCGCCACACGCATGGCGAGTAAGCTTTGACGCGGTAATGCCGCGACATAAGGTGACATGCATCACTGCCGATTGGACAATGAGGCGCGCCCGCTTCGAAATCTGTGCCGACGTTAATCCGGCTGGAATGAGCCGGATTTTTCGTTTTCGCGAAGGCCATCAGTAAGGTGATTTTTACCGAGCGCTACTTTTACCATTGTGGATTCGTTTTCGCCTGGGCTGATTTTTCAGCCGTTGGCGATCGTGTCCATGATCGCCTTCCTTGGAAAAGAACCAACTCACCACCACCATTCCCAATCCAATCGCTTGCCCCAAAAAAGTCCCGCATACTTTCCACTTCGTTTTCTGCCGCTAATGCTCCGAGGAGTACAGCAACATCTCGTGACGTTCAATTTCGATCACTCGGTTGCGGCCTTGCCAAATTATGAAAGATCAGCATGTTCCTCGGCATTGAAATCGGTGGTACGAAGTTGCAGCTTGGAGTTGGAACTGGTGACGGGCCGCCGCTCGTGGCGATGGAGCGTCGCGACGTTGACCGAGCAAAAGGGGCTGCGTCGATTCTCGAACAGATTTTGGAAGCGGGGCGATCGTTGTTGAGTCGGTATCCCGTGCAACGGATCGGATACGGATTCGGTGGCCCGGTGAATTCGGCGACCGGTCGAATCATCACGAGTCATCAAGTCGCTGGTTGGACTGACTTCCCGATTGTCGAATGGACGCGCGGAGCGTTCGGACTTCCGGTGCGACTCGGCAACGATTGCGATGTCGCGGCGCTTGCGGAAGCGACTTATGGAGCGGGTCGCGGAGCGGGAACGGTCTTCTACATCACCGTCGGTACGGGAATCGGCGGCGGTTTGGTGATTGATGGAAAGCTGCAAGGTGCCGGACGAATGGCGATCGCGGAGATCGGCCACTTGCGACCGGGGCCGCTCGCCGATGACTCGCATCACACGGTCGAATCGCTCGCCGCTGGACCGGGCATTGAGGCGGCGGCCCGTGCGTTGCTGACTGGTGAAAAGCAACATCCGTTGATCATCAACGGTGCGTTTCACTCAGCAGACGTCTCGCTTCAATGGCCTGAGAAAACGCCGACAGACAAGGCTTATGTAGACACGGAAGATTTGCTCAGCCGTTGTTTGGGCAATGTCGAGCAACTCACGGGCAAGATGGTGGCTCAGTCCGCAGCGAACGGAAATCTCATCGCATTGGCGGCCTTGCATCAGATGCACGTGACGCTCGGTTGGGCGATCGGGCAAATGGTGACGTTGTTGTCGCCGCAGGTGGTCGTAATCGGTGGCGGCGTCTCGTTGATGGGGGACGAACTGTTCTTTGAACCGCTGCGAAAACAAGTTCGCCGTTTTGTGTTTCCGCCACTGGCCGACTCGGTCAGAATTGTCCCCGCCGAGCTGGATGAAGAAGTTGTCGTTCATGGAGCGGTCGCGCTCGCGGCTCAAGCGGAATAAGGCTGACCACGCATGAAAGTCGTCGTGACATGCGAATGCGGACACGTCACTGAACCCGACGCACACGAAGCGTTGCACGAGCCGACACACACATCGGCGGAAGTTGTCGAGGTTGAGGCGATTCGATTTTGCTCGCAATGTGGCCGCTCGCTGGCGGGGGCCGTTCCGCGACTCAGTACTCCGACGGTTGAGTCACCGGTGAACTCACTCGTTGATTTGCCGTCCAGACCGCGAACGTTTCAGCAGTTGTGGCAATCGCGGTTGAGCGAGGCTGAAGAGAACCGGTTGAATCAGTCTGGCGAGAAGAGTGTTGATGCCGCCGCACAGCAAACCAAGCGACCAGCGGAATCGCCAGTCGAGACACTGACTGGTTCGATCGACAGTGAAGCTGAAGCCGCGAGTTCTGGTCGCCGCAGTTTATGGGCCGTGATGGGAAACGTCGGCGACGTTTCACAACAAACAGAAGATCGACTCAGTACCCAACCATTGCCATCAACGGCATCTCCTCTCGCGTCAGGCCTCGCTCCAAAAACAGACGCACCGACGGCGGCATCAAGCGCAGAACCGAGCAAGCCCAAAGGTTTGTGGAGCGTGATGTCGGCGTCAGAACCAGCAATCGCCTCAAAACAACGGATCGCAGCCGAGCAACAGATCACAGTCAAGCATCAAATTGCGCCAGAACAACGAGCGACGGACGACAAACTCAAACCCGCGCCCGCTGCAACTCCTGAGTTATCTCTCGTTTCGCCGGTTCGGCCCGTGAGTCATGAAGCAACGATCTCTCCGTTACGTGCGGCGATTCAACAAGCCTCGATTCAACAGGGTACGACTTCGCCGGCGCGATCGGCGCTGCTTGCTCTCAAACAACTGAGTGCCGGGCCGGTAGACGACGATGACGACATCGAATCAGAATGGTGCGGGCTTGCGTTGACGGCGTTGGCGTTGGGCATCGCAGCCGTACTTTTGGCGGCGCTGAGTCTCAAGCCTGGTTGGCTTGTGCGGCTTCCCTCGTTGGTTGTCGGTGTGATTGCGTTGATGATCGGCTTCACCGCTATTGGAGATGTGCGGCGAGCACGCGGTCAATTGAAAGGCCGCTTGGCCGCGATCGCCGGTGTTGTGCTCGGAGCACTCGGCATGTTGCTCGCGCCGTTGTTGTTCGCACGCATGGGAGACTCACGGCGAGAGAATGCCGGACGCGAAGTGATCGTGAATCGGCTGCGGCAGATCGGCACGGCACTCGACCAACATCACACTCAATATGGACATTTTCCGTCGGCGGTCATCTACTCCAAACGACTCGATGCGAAGCAGCCGCTGCATGGTTGGATGACGTCGCTGTTGCCCTTCCTCGGACATGAACCGGTTCATCGTCGCATTGATCTCGCTCAACCATTTGATGCACCGGCGAACGTCGCCGCGATGCAGCAAATCATTCCGGAGTTTCTCGTACCCAACCGCAAGCCAGTTCGATCGCCGCGAGGATTTGGACTGACTCACTTCGCGGGTGTCGGTGGCGAAACGGTGAACGAGCAAGTCGGCCTGATGCACCTCGGCGTCTTTGCCGAAGAGGGAGCTGTGCGCCGCGAGCAGATCACGGATGGATTGGCTCAAACGATCATCGTCGGCGAAATCGCTGACCCGCTCCCCGCGTGGGGCGAGCCGGGAAACATGCGGTCAATCGGCAACGGTTTGAACAAGCAATTTCACGGCTTCGGCAACCCGACCGGAACCGGAGCCACGTTCCTGCACGGCGATGGCTCCGTGAAGTTTTACTCCAACAAGACCGACCGACGTTTGTTACAACAACTAGAAACGCGCGATGGGGGCAACTGAGCGAATGAGAAAAATGACCGTGTGTTTTCGTAGCCCGGTTTGAAAAACTGGGCTACGGATTTGGTTCTTGTCGCTCTTTAAGACCCCGTTTCACCATCGTCCTTCATTTCGCCGAGTCCGACGAGTCGCATCAGTTCCAGTGCGTTACTGCGACGGACGACTCCGGGACGAAGTTGGTAATCGAACGTCATGCGACCAGCTTCCAAGCGATCTTCAAAGTGGACGTTCAAAGCGATCGACCCCAACTGCCCGACGATGTCCGTCAGTGCGAGATCGTGCGTCGTGACGAGCCCAACCGCACCGCGATCGAGCAACCGGCGGATGATTCCTTCTGCACCCACGCGACGGTCATGCGAGTTCGTACCGGGCAGAATTTCGTCAATCAAAAACAACAACGGAATCGCTCCGCCCGTTCGTTCGACGATCCCTTTCAGCCGCGAAATCACCGCGTAAAACAGCGACGAGCCTTCGAGCAACGAATCGTGAACTCGAATCGACGAAGCCAAGATCACGGGAGACATCTTCAACCGTTTCGCGCGAACAGGAGCTCCTGCCATTGCCAACACAATGTTGCTGCCGATCGTTCGCAGCAGCGTGCTCTTACCCGACATGTTCGAGCCGCTGACCATCACTAAACGCGGCTCGCGGCCAAACTGAATGTCGTTACGAACGCAGCGCTCTTCCGGAATCAACGGATGTCCGAGACCGGTTGCCTCAAAGTTCAAATCGGATGTTGTCACCTCTGCAAACGGATCGCCGGGATGCTCGAACGCATAGCCCGCCAGCGAATTCACTGCCTCGAATTGCCCGACCGCGTCCAACCATTGTTCGATGTGCGGCCCGACGGAAGCTCGCCAAAGTTCGATTGCATTCGTTAACCAGATCGGCAAACAAAGCAGAAAAGCAATCGGAGCGAACAACTGATTGTGCAACGCGCTGTCGAGCCACGCTGACAGCTTTTGTAAGCGATGAATTTGCCACGACGGTACATGCCGCTCGCTTTCCAACTGCGAACGCAACGCGGCTAACAGCGGCGTTTGAAATCGCTCTGCTTCGAGAACGTTCAAGACTTGCGACAAAATCGCGAGCCCAGAGTTCGCTCGATCAATCTCGTGAGCCACTCGTAACAACGACTCTTTCAGCGCGAAGTGCATCAGTAATTCGACAATCGCGACCCCCATCAGCAACGACAGCGGCCAGCCCAACGCCATCCAACCAAATCCGCACACGACCGCAGCCGCGCCGAACACACCTGACGCAACCAACCATGCACGCGACAATACCTGCGGCGGCTCTGCGGCCCAGGCGAGCAACAGCTTTTGATCGAGCGAGTCATGCACCTCCGCCGGCAGCAACGCGAGGTCTTCTCGCAGATCGACGCGATGACGCAGTTCCGTGATCGCGCGCTGTCGGAAGTCGATCACCGTCGAACTCGCCGCACCTCGCAACCAGTCTGCCAAGACATCCTCGCCGAGCCGCGT
>JAYUFI010000318.1:0-2263 GCA_043738805.1 Planctomycetaceae bacterium
TTTGAACTCACAAGAACCGGACGCTAGCGCGTTCCGGCTCATCAAAACTTTCCCAAAACAACCACACGGCGAGCAGCCGAGACACGAGCCGGTGTCAAAAACAGGCGCTAACCCGCCAGCCCGGCCCGGCTGCTCGCCACATGGTTGAAACGGAGTAGCACGTGTCCGAGAACAGTTCTCGGACACTCACTCTCGGATCGTCGCCTCACGCGCGGTGCGTCCACACGCGAGACGGCGCGACATCACCGATTAGTTGCCAAACTTGCCGAGAATCTTGCGACCTGCTCCGAACTGGTCGGACGAGCTGCGCGAGCCGTAGCTACGCATCGGAGTGTTGTAGGCCGGAGCCTGATACGCGCTCTGATAGCGCTGTCGTCCTTCCGTCGCCGCCTTCGGCTCGGCCGGCGGAGCCGGAGCATCCGTGGCCGGAGCGGGAGCCGGCATCGCCGACGCCGGAGCCGCACACGACGGAGCACAACAACGTGACTGCACCGCACAGCCGCCACAGCGACCTCCACCACACGCCTGAGCGTCACAGACGCCGAAGCAAGTTCCACAAGCCAACGCGGCCGAGAGGCCAAACAATTTGAGAGTCGTCAACATGGCAAAGCCCTTTCGGAAATTAGGACGCACGTCACCGCGCACGCGGCAAATCGGCGTCATCACCAGACAAGAACGGCGGCGAGAGAATTTGGGGAACGCTCCCAACTCACCAGCACCGTTCATCACACACACGTCAAGCGCCACGCACACACGCGGCACGACAGACAGCCAACCGACTCACGCTGTTGAGCGATACGAACGCTCAATCGGAGCCGATTTCTCAAGAGGCGGCGTGAAACACGCCGCACACAAAAGCGAATTAGATCACCAAATGTGCAAAGACAATGACCCTGTCGAGCGGTGGTATCTCACAACAGACACGCGACCAATCATTCTGCTGAGCGGTCAGCGAAATCGTAGGGGCCTGCCAATCGCTAACGATCAACGGCAGCCACAGCGTTGCAACATTGAACTCCGAAACGTCGACCTGTTCGGTCAGCGTCGGGGCATCGGCATGTTTCAGCGAACAGCAACTTCCCGTCTTCGGATTCCTGAACTGCTCGCACGTCGGACAGTCGGATGACGGTCCAACTTTTCTTGTTGCCTGCAATTCCTTTTGAGCCGCCGAATGCTGTCGGCAGCACGGCTTCAACGAGGAATTTTCGGGACGGGGCTCACCCGGTTTGCGGAAGCAGCACTCGCAGAAGAGTTGTCCTTTCGCCGCCGCGCACTTGCATTCCATCTGTGGCAGCCCCGCGCCGAGGATGAATGGAATCATCCCGACGACGAGCACTTTCCAGAGGATTTTGCGGACAGCATTCATCACATCACCGTGGCGAAAGTTCAAACTGATCGCGTTCTTTGATGCCAATGTCGCGGACAGGTTTCACGCGATTCACGATTTTTGTCAAGATGGCCTCGAACCACTTTCGATATCGGCCGCGACTTCATGGGACCGTGAATCAACGATTCCGAGAAGTCCCAATCTGCTCAAGGCAAGTCGCAATTCGTCGAATCGACCACCCATACGCCAGAGATTTGCAGTCCGTTGGCTGCTGTCGTGTCGAGCACGAATGCTTTCTCCCAAGGCATCCGCCGAGAACCGACTCGCACCATGTTTCGGCGGCAAGACGTGATTTCCCGCGGCAATGCGCCCGATTGCTCGTGGGAATGAGGTCTCACCCGCAACTTGGCATCGCCATTGCTTTCCAGCACTCAGCCCACCGGTGTCGGTGATGCTGAGAAAGCTAAGAAGCATGACGATCGCTCGATCTCAGATTGGTTTCTCCGTTTTGATCGCAGCGGTCGCTCTCATTGGATTTCCCTGGCGTTCCACTGATTGCCGAGCCGGGGAGTTGGCCTGTCACTGCAAAGACTCCGTCTGCTGCTGCGTTCGCACGTCCAACGCGAACGGTTGGCAGGTGATCGAGTCGCGGTCGTTTCGGATTCATCACGTCGGCCAGCCCGCTGTGGCCGAGCGACTAGCCCCGTTGTGCGAACGAACTCGCCAATCGCTGCGCGAACGCTGGCTCGGCGAGACCAGCAATTCCGCATGGTCCCTCAAGTGTGATCTGTTCCTGTATCCGTCCGGCAAAGAGTTCCAACGTCTGACTCGGTTCCCGGCCGAGACGTGGGGCTTCGCCGATCTGGAAGTGGGCGACCGGAAAGTGTGGATGCGCAGCCTGCACCTCCGCACCGACGACGCTGCTCGCATCGACAA
>JAYUFI010000319.1:0-16011 GCA_043738805.1 Planctomycetaceae bacterium
GATGACGATGAGTTCGGGGCAGAGGATGTCTTTCTCGACGATGATCGCGCGGAGCGGCGTGCAAAGGAAATCGAAGAGGCGTTGAAGCAGAACACGGAGCCGTTGATCGAGAAGTTGCCCGCACCTGCGCGAGAGAAAACTCTGCCGAACGACAAACCAATGCCAGCCGACAAGACTGGCAAGAAGCCGGTCTCGCAGGTTCGCGAAGTGCAGGTGCTGCGCAAGAGCATGAAGCATGAAGCTCGACGATTCTTGGGCGAGTTGCCGGTCGGCGGGCGTCAGGCGTATGAGTTGCTCGTGGGGAAGATCGCTCAAGTTGATTTCGAGTCCGCGCGAGACAAACGCAATTGGCGCGGTGTCGAAGCGGTCTCGCGAAGATGGTTTCACACGACGGCGGGCTACGACGCGACCTACTCGCTGGCGATGAGAGACCTCGATGCAGGTGAGCCGCTGGCCGCAGCGTTGCGTTTGCAAGAGCTGCGTGAGTGGCCGCAAGCGCGTGCAGCGCGTGAGCCGTTGTTGTCGTTGCAGTTGGCAGTGGCTTGGCGAATGGCGGGGCAAGCGGAGCGTTGTTGGAGCGTGTTGAGTGAGCTGAAAAAAACGCTCGCTGATCAGTCGGTGCAACGACGGAGCGGGAACGAGTCGCTGCCGTTGTTTGAAAAGGACGACGACGCGCTGACGTGGCTCGACCGTTGGGCCGGTACGCCGTTGAAGGCCGGTCGAGTTGCCAGAGAATTGCAACATGACTGGCCGATGGTCTTGGGGAACGGGACTCGCAATGCGTTGGCGGCAGCAGCGGTGCCGACTCAGCAACCGGTTTGGTCACGGTCGCTGTTGGAGAATGATTCGGAACAAAACGATGACGATGAGAAGACTGAGTCGGACGATGGCGAAACACTGTCGGCACTCAGCGGACGTTCGCCGACAACGTTGCCCGGTTCGTGGCGTCGAGTGCGAGTCGAAGTTCGGACGGCGGTTGAGCAACGTGTGCAAGCCGAGCAACCGATCTTGCCGACCGCTCAGCCGATCGTTGTGGGAGACACGCTCGTCGTGCGGACGTTGTCGCAACTGCGAGCGTTTCGATTATCCGACGGCGAACCGTTGTGGCATTCGGCGTTGTTGGATTCGCAATTGGGTGAGTTGTTGGGCCGACCGCGTCGCGGACGAACGTCGCGCGCGAGTCAACCAGAATTGGATTCGTGGTTGCAGAGGCGCGTGTGGGAGGACGTCGCGTCGGGGACGCTCAGTAGCGATGGCGAACTGATTTACTCACTGCAAGAACGGAACGGTGGGATCGCTCTGCCGCCGCAACTTGCCTGGCGAACGGCGTTTCATCCGAGGGAATTCAACAAGCTCATTGCGATTGAAGCGAAGACGGGCCGCTTGCGTTGGGAGTTGGGCGGGCCGCGTTTGAGTGACCTCGAATTGGCGGGTGCCGGAGCGTATTTCTTAGGTCCGCCATTGCCGTGGCGCGGTCAACTTTTCGTGCTGACAGATGACGGCGTCGATGTGCGGTTGGTGGTGCTTGATCCGCGCGACGGTCAGATGTTGTGGACGCAGACATTGTCGAGCAGCGATCCGATTTGGTCGGGAGTCGCTCATGATGCGGGTTTGAGTCCGACGGTAGCGGGGGACTGCCTCTTGTGTCCGAACGGTGCCGGTTCGCTGATCGCCGTTGATCCGGTGCGTCGCGAATTGCGTTGGCAAGCGACGTATCGCGAACCAACCTTGCGAGCCGTTCGCGGACGCTTTGAGTTTCATCCGTTGAGTCAGCCGATCGAAACGCGCTGGTCGAGCGGCGTCTTGATGGTCTCTGGCAATCGCGTGCTGTTTGCTCCTCCGGATCATGGTGAGTTACTCTGCCTCAATGCTGACGATGGTCAACTTCTTTGGACGCAGGCTCGCGGTGATGGGCTGTTCATCGAAGGAATCACGGAATCGGGAAACGTGTTGATCGTCGGCTCGAATGATGTTCGTGCTGTGCGACTGACAGACGGAACGTTGGCGTGGCCGCATCCCGCTCCGATTGCCTCTCCGTGTGGACGAGGTGTGCTGATCAACGGCGTGCTGCATCTGCCGGTGAGCAGCAACGGCGGTGAAGTGATCAGTCTCGAAACGCAGTCGGGGCGGCAACTGACGAAGACGGTTGTTTCGAAGTCGCTCGGAAACTTGATCGCTGCGAACGGGCAGTTGGTATCGCAGTCGGCTTCGTACGTTGTCGCATTTCCGCAGTTACGTGAACTGCAAGAACGCATCGCACGAGCCTTTGAGCAGAACGCGGATGATGCGCGAGCACTCGAACAACGCGGGCGTTTGAATCTGCATCTCGGACGACGGCAACGGGGCATGGAAGACTTGCGACGTGCGGTGGCGTTGAGGCCAACAGCGGAAGCGAAACAGACGCTTGCGGCGTTGCTGCTCGAAGAGTTGCGGCTCGATCAAGCGGACCTCGAAAGTACGATTCGCGAATTGGACACGTTGGTCGATGACCCGCAGCAGCGGCTCATGTTTGCGCGTTTGCGAGCACACAGCTTGCAATTGCGTGGCGAACATCTGGCGGCGGCTCGCGAGCTGTTGAAGGTGGCCGATGCGTGGGAGCCGGACAGCGAGTTGCAGAACTTCGGCGACAAGATCACCGCTCGACAAGATCGCTGGATTGCGGCGCGACTGAGCGAACTGCGAGGGCTGATGTCGGCGACCGATCGCGAAGTGCTTGATGTGGAATTGAAGACGCGGTTCCGCACGGCGATTGACGCGACCGGACACCTGTTGCTGCGGCGATTCGTCGCGCTGTTCGGTTGGCATGAGGCGACATCAGCGAACGCTCGACGAGCGCTGGTCGAGCGGCTCGACAGCAAAAAGCATCGGTATGAAGTGGAAGCAAACCTGTTGTCGTTGCAACGCAGTGGAGTGCTGGAGCATCAAGCGTTCGCGACAGCGCGACTGGCTCAGCAATGGTTGGCGGTCGGACAAGTGCAGACGGCGCGATCGTTGCTCGATGAGCTATCGGTTCGCTTCGCCGATGCGCGTTGCCTCGATAACAAGACGGGCCGAGAACTGGCGAACGGTTGGAAGACCGAGTTTCGCAAGAAACTCGACATCTCATGGCCGACGGAGCCGTTGCAGTCGGAGCGAGTCGGCGAGGATGAGGTCGTCAGCCATAGTTATCGCATCGAGTGGGTCGGAGAACCTGATCCGTTGCGTGAGCACTGGCGATTGGAACTCGATCCGCTGCGCGTGATTGTCGCACGCGACAGCTTGGGACGAGTTGTCTGGACGTGGAAGCCGCCGGTCGAAGAGTTCACGACGCGGCATGTCGTCGGGTATTACGCGGCCACTCGCGGACGCTGGTTGGTGGTCGTGATCGGTGGTGAATTCTTCGTCGCGGACACGCTCGTTGCTGCCGGTGAAGAGGCTTCGCCCCGTCTGTTGTGGCAGGGATTTTTGTATGACAGACGTGCCGAACACGCGGCAACAACGCAACCTCAACCGCAGCCGTCGCCAATTCTGGGAGTGCCGCCGAGCTACGCGATGGCGGACAACATGGGGCGTCGTTTAGGCCGAGTGATGATCGTTGGCGATGATGTGCTCTGCGTGCAGAGTGGGACTCGACTGATCGCGACTCGGTTAGCAACCGGCGAAGTGTTGTGGACTCATGACGGTGTTCCGGTTGGCTGCGAAATCTCCGGCGACGACCGCGCGGTGCTCGCCACCAGCGCTGATCGTCGCGAGGTGTTGGTGTTGAACACGCTCGATGGCCGACTGCTGGCTCGGCGCGAACTACGAGATACCACGAAGATCGCGTCGGTTGGTCGGCACCTGGTGACGTGGGCTTCTTCAGAAGCCGGACACGAACTGCGTCTGACGGATGCGGTGACGAATGCGGATGTCCTACGCGAACAGTTCGCGCTCGGTGCGAAGCCGTGTGTCTCGTTGCACGGGACCGTCGCAGTGCTGGACCCGTCGGGACGCTTCGCGATGTGGTCGCTTCCCGATGGCCGCAAGCTGCTCGATCAAACGGTCGCGGCGATTCCGAATCTGCGACACTTGCTCGCCATGCAGGACCGCGAACGCTGGCTGTTGCTGACTTACACCGAAGAGCCACCGGTGCCAAACAAACTGCCGACGCGCGCGACCGAGCTATCCTTCGATCAATGGAAAGTTCACGGGCCGTGCTTCGCCTTCAGCCGCTCAACCGGCAAGTTGCTGTGGTCTACCGAACTCGATTGGCAAGCGGTCAGCGCGGCACAGCCTGCCGATTCACCGGTGCTCGTACTCGCCGCCACAATCTTCCGACCCAACGCCGCCGGCACGGTACTCAACGACGGGCTGAAGTACAAAGTCGATGTGCTCGATAAACGGAGCGGTCGTCTGACGACACTGGCCCACGACATGCTCAAGCAACAACGTTTCGTGTTCTGCGAACAACGCCCGGACCTGAATGACAAAACGATCGAAGTGCAGGCCGATCGGACGCTGTATCGGCTTTCGTTCAGCGAGACTCCGCCGCCAAAAGGTGTGGAGCCGGTGAAGAAGAACGGTTCGTCTCCGGATTAGATTCTGTCCCGCAAATCGTTGAGATTTTGTAGGACGGGGCACTCTCGCCCGTCTTTTTTCCAAAGCTCGACGGACAAAAGTGCCCGTCTTACAAATCTGCGGAAGTCATCAGTGCAGAATCGCATCCGCTGCGATCGTTCCGATGCGGCCGGCGAGCGGGTTCACGGAGCCTTTGCCGTCGGGGTGGACGCGGTTGCTGAGGAAGATCACGAACAGGCCGGTGTCGGGATCAATCCACAATGACGTGCCGGTGAAGCCGCCGTGACCGAAGGCCCGAGCGGACATCGTTGCTCCACGATTGCCTGAGTAGCCGGTCTGCATGTCCCAACCGAGTCCACGTTTTCCGGAAGAGACGCTGCGTGGTCGAGTCATCTCGGACCAAGTCGCTTCGCTCATGATGCGGGTGTCGCCGAGTTGTCCTTTTCCGACCATCGCGGCCGCATACTTGGCGAGGTCTTCGGCGGTTGAGAACAATCCCGCGTGACCGGCAATGCCTCCGAGTAAATAAGCACGCGGATCATGAACTTCGCCGCGAATGAATTCGCCGTTTCGCTTCTCAGTCGGTGCGCTGCGTGGTCGAAGTTCTGGCTTTGGCTTGTAGTCCGTCTCGGACATGCCCAGCGGATCGAAGAGGTTGGCTTTTGCAAACTCGGCAACTGATTGGCCGGAGATGTTTTCGACCAATCGGCCCAGCACGAGGAAGCCGACATCGCTGTAAGTGAACTTCATGTTCGGCTCGGCGAGCGGTTTTAGTTCGGCGATGTTCGACCACGCTTTGTCCAGTCCCTGCATGTAGTCCGCGATTCGGTTGTCAGCGATGAGTCCGCCGGTGTGAATCAGCAAATGCTCGACGGTGATTTTGTCTTTGCCGTTCGCAGCGAATTCCGGCCAGTGCTTCGCGATCGGATCGTTCAACTGCAACTTACCGCGCTCGATCAGCAGCATGATACTCGTGGCCGTGGCGATCGGCTTTGTCAGCGAGGCGAGGTCGAACAGAGTGTCGGTCGTCGTCGTTGTGGTGGATGGTTCGAGTTGTCGTTGCCCGAACGCATTCAACAACACGAGCCGATCGTGACGTCCGATCGCGACCACGCAACCGGGCAACTTCTTTTCGGTGAGAGCCTGCTCGACAACACCGTCGATTTCGGCAAGCTTTGTGGCATCGAAGCCGGCATCGGCGGGAGCAATCAAAGAGAGCTTTGGCGGAGCCGCATGAAGTCCGTTACCGACTGAAATCACGAACACAACGGCAACCAACAGCAGAGCACGTAATGAGATTATTGGGTTTCCAATCTGATTGAAAGTCGCAACATTTTGAGCGGTTTTGTGGATGACCTGACGTCGGAAAATAATTCGGCCAAGTTTCAAAGTTGCTCAAACTAAGAGGTTTTCAACGCAAAGAGCGCGAAGGGACACCAAGAATTCATTTCTCAATGATCATTGGCGGGACACGTTGGCGATCACTAGCAAGTGGTCATCTCTCAAATTTCTTCGCCGCTCTTCGCGTTCTTTGCGTTGAATTCTTCCCTAACAAATGACTCAGTTTGAATTCAAGCTCTTATGATTTCATCCGCAGTCCGGCTTTGCTATCCGCAGGCAGTCTGAGTTTTTCCTGCGGATAGCAAAGCCGGGCTGCGGATGAAGGCGATGAATTTTGGGAGGGAACATGAATCCGTCGGTTCACGATACTGCGTTTCAAATCATGGCGTCCAATTGTCGGTTCGGGTACGGGATCACTCGTGAGGTTGGGATGGACTTGGTTGATCTGGGTGCTCGGCGTGTGTTGGTGGTGATTGATCCCGCACTGAGGTTGTTGCCGACAGGCGCGGTCGTGCAGCAGGCGTTGGAGGAGAGCCGGCTGGAGTTCGCGATCTTCGATCAAGTAGAAGTCGAGCCGACTGACACGAGCTTTCTTGCGGCGGCGAAGTTTGCGACGGAAGGTCAGTTCGATGCGATCGTCGCGGTCGGCGGCGGAAGCACGATCGATACGGCGAAAGCGGCGAACTTGTATGCGACGTATCCGGCGGATTTTCTCGATTACGTCAATCCGTCGATCGGCAAACAGAAAGCGGTGCCGGGTCCGCTCATGCCGCTGATCGCGATTCCAACAACGGCGGGAACGGGGAGCGAGACAACTGGCGTGGCGATCTTTGATTACACGCCGCTGCGCGTGAAAACGGGGATCGCGTCAAAATACATGCGGCCCACGATGGGACTCGTCGATTGGGACAACACGCGGACTCAACCGGCGGCGGTGGCGGCGAGCGCTGGCTTGGATGTGCTCAGTCATGCTCTCGAAAGTTACACGGCGTTGCCTTACGACCAGCGGCCTCGTCCTGATCGCCCTTCGTTGCGAGCGGCCTATCAAGGGGCGAATCCGATGAGCGATGTGTGGGCGTTGCGGGCGTTGGAGATTGTCGCGGAATTTCTGCCGCGAGCGGTGGCTGACATCAGCGATGATGAAGCTCGGATGCAGATGATTCTCGCGTCGTCGATGGCGGGAATCGGGTTCGGAAACGCGGGAGTGCATCTGCCGCACGCGATGGCATATCCGGTCGCTGGCATGGTTCGAGAGTTTCGACCGCCGGGCTACGCGACGCTGAACCCGATGGTCCCACATGGGATGTCGGTCATCTTGCATACTCCGGCGGTCGCTCGATTCACGGCTCCGATGTCGCCGGAGCGGCATCTGCTCGCGGCGAAGGCACTCGGTGTGGATGTGTCTCGCGCGAGTTTGAATGACGCGGGGAACATCTTGGCGGATCGTGTGATTCACTTCATGCAAACGCTGGCGATGCCGCGCGGCTTGAAGGCCGTTGGGTACTCGATGTCGGACATGCTCGCGCTGGTCGAAGGAACGCTCACGCAGCAAAGGCTGTTGAAGTTGTCGCCGCGATCGGCGGGTGTGGACGAGTTGGTGAAGTTGTTTGAAGAGTCGATGGTGATTTGGTGAGCCGACTTGATGTGCCGTTGCTGATTAGCAGCACGTGGCATAATCGGATCAGGCTTGTGAGCGATCTCGTGCGAAAGACCTTGCCGCTTTGACGGTCATCTCACACGGTCCTATCATGGTCAGCCATCAAAAGATTCAGATGGATGCCGAAGCGACTCCCCGTCGCAGGTATCTGACGAGAAACGACACCACGAATCGAAACTACTCGCGAGAGGTGCAAGTTGAGACTCTTCAACACGACCCGGAGTTGCCTGTTTTTGTTGGCCGGAGCGCTGGCTTTGGTTGGTGGCAGTCGGCCTGTTTTCGCTCAAAGTCCGACAATCTCACTGACGACGCCATTGGCGTTGAAGCCCGGCCAGCCGACTGATCTGAAGTTGCACGGAGCGAGTTTGGTCGGGCCGACGCAGCTTTGGACGAGCTTTGCGGGGACCAACGTGCTGGCTCCGGAAGTGGCTGGCAACGGGACGAACGCGGCGGAATGTGTCTACAAAGTGACGGTGCCGAGCGACGTGCCGGTCGGAATTTACGGCGTGCGAGTCGCGACGGCAAACGGCACTTCGCCGCTGCGATTGGTCGTTGTGGACGACCTGCCGTCAGTCGCTCAAGCGGCGGGAAACAACGCCGTGGTGGGCGCTCAGGCTTTGACGTTGCCGGTTGCGATTGATGGGCAAGTCGGTTCGTTGAGTCAGCATTACTTCAAATTCACGGTCGCTGCCGGACAACTCGTGACGATGGATGTGCTCGCGCGACGCATTGGATCGGCCCTCGATCCGATGATTCGATTGCTCGATGCGAAGGGACGCGAACTCGCTTACAGCGACGATGTCCCCGGTCTCCGTTCGGACAGCCGCCTGTGTTATCAGTTCAAAGACGCGGGCGAATACATGCTCGAATTGCGTGATATTCGCTTTCAAGGGAGCGGCAATCATTTCTTCCGACTGCGGATCGGCGACTTTCCGTGTGTCACAGTGCCGTATCCGTTGGCCGCGAAAAAAGGAGCCGCCGCGAGTGTCAATTTCGCCGGGCTGAATCTCGATGGCGTGCTGCCAGCGGTGGTTAATTTTCCGGCAGATACACCGTTTGAGTGGGCGTCGGTTGGTATGAAGCGAGCGAACGGAGCGAGCAGCAACTTTGCGTTGATCGGCGTCAGTAATCGCGTTGAATTTTTGGAGACGGAACCGAACGACGATCCGAAGGCTCCGAACCGAGTTGATCTCGCTCAAGGGATCAATGGTCGGTTTGACAAACCCGGTGATATTGATCACTTCGTCTTCACCGCGAAGGCGGGGCAAGCGATGACCTTTACGGGGATCACTCGCCGACAAGGTTCGCCGGTTTCGTTGATGCTGCGGTTGCTCAATGCGGCTGGCGGACAGGTTGCTGCGAAAGAAGATTTCGGTGCGATCGACCCAACGTTCGATTTCACGTTTCCTGCCGATGGCGATTACACGCTGATTGCTCAAGACCTCCATCGCCAAGGTGGGCCGCAGTACGCGTATCGAATTGTCGCGGCACCGTTGCAAGCGGGCTTCACGCTCTCGGCATCGGCAGACACGCTGAATGCGGTCACTGGCGGCGTGACGATGGTGACGGTCACTGCGGCTCGAAAGAATTACGGTGGCACAATCAACGTTGCTGCTGTTGATCTTCCCGCTGGCGTGACGAGTCATCCGACATTCATCGGCCCCGGACGCGATACCGCCGTTCTGACTTTGCGCGGTGCGGCAGAGGTTCCTGCTGGCAAAATCACGCTCTCGAAAATTGTTGGGACCGCGAAAGTGAATAACGCGGATGTCTCGGCGGTTGCTTCCGTGTCGCCTGCGTTGACGACGCTCTTCAACGGACTTCCTTGGCCTCCGCAAGATTTGGCAAACTCGTTCTCGGTCGGTGTGGCACCGAAGGGAGTGATCAGCTTGCGAACAGAACCGGAAGAGGTCGTCTTCGGCAAAGACCTTTCTGCGACCGTGAAGCTGATCGTGACCCGCCAAGAGAAGTTCGATGAGCAAATCGTCGTGGCGGTCACTCCCGCTGCGAATGGATTACCCGCCGGAATCACTGCCACTGTGAAGCCGATTCCGAAAGGTGCGAATGAGATCGAAATTGTTTTCACCGCGAACGCTCAAGCCCCCGAAGGTGAGTTCACAGCGTCGATCACAGGAGCGATCAATCAGAATGGCGTGAATACGACTCAGCCCGCACCGGGAATCACGCTGCGATTGAAGCCGGCCTTTAACGTGGTTGCCAAGTTGGATGCCGACAAAGTCACTCGCGGAGCAACACTGAAAGGGAAAGTGACGATCGAACGTAACCCGGCTTTCAAAGGCCCGATCACTTTGACGTTGCAGAATCTTGCCAAAGGTGTGACGGTCGCTCCCGCGATGATCGCTGAAGGTGCCGTCGAAGCCGAGATCGTTCTGACAGCTGCGGCTGACGCGGCTCAAGGAGCGGTCAACAATATCAATGTGAAAGGTGACGCAATGAACGGTGCCGCCAAGCTGGCGGGGACTTCACCAAACATTGCACTGACAGTCGAATGATGTAGTTCTCTAATGACCACCGGGATCACTTCGGTGCGATCACTGTCCTTTCCTTGCTTGTGTTTTGCCACCCACCTACTCGGCTTGAGGAATAATCATGCAGAAGCCTCAAATCTTCCTCGTTGTGGCGATGGTCGCCACGCTCACCTCGCCATTCCTTCATGCGGCAGATCAGCCGACAGGGCTTTCGTTAGCTCCCGGCAAGTTTGAACTGCGAGGCTCGCGGGCTCAGCAGCAACTTGTCATCAGCGGTACTTACACGGCGGATGACGTCCGTGATCTCACGACAGGGGTCACGCTGACCTCTTCCAATCCAGCAGTCGTGAAGATCGAAGGGACACTGGCAAAGCCGGTCGCTGACGGCACGGCTCAAGTGACCGCGACACTCGGCGGGCTGACTATTTCTGCGGAAGTGACTGTCAAAGAGATGGCGATGCCTTCGCCTGTCAGCTTCAAAAACGAAATGTTGGCCGCTTTGACGAAGGCCAGTTGCAACATGGGAGCGTGTCACGGATCGCCTTCTGGCAAAGGTGGATTCCGCCTGTCTCTGCGAGCGTTCGATCCGACGATCGACACGTTGACGCTTCGTTCGGAGTTCATGCAACGTCGCATCAATCCGGTTCAGCCGGACGAGAGCTTGCTCATCAAGAAACCGTTGATGGACGTCGCTCACGGCGGCGGACGGCGCATCAAGAAGGGCGATCCGGTCCATCGCGTCTTCCACGGTTGGATCGGTGAAGGACTGCGACTGGATGCTGACAATGTGCCTGAAGTGGTGAAGATCGAGGTCTTCCCCAACAAGCGAGTCTTCCGACCCGCCGGTTCGCAGCAACAGTTGATCGTGATGGCGACATTCGCTGACGGCAGTATGCGTGATGTGACTCCGTTGACCGTCTTCAGTTCTTCAAATGAGCAAGTCGCGTCAGTCAATGAAAACGGTTTGGTTTCCAAAGGTGGCCGAGGTGAGACTGCGGTGCTGGCCCGGTTCCTCGACAAGATGGCAACCAGCCAGGTCACGTTCTTGGAAGATGTCCCTGGCTTCGCGTGGAACAATCCTGCCGAGCACAACTTTGTGGACAACCTCGTCTTCGAGAAGCTCAAGCAGTTGCAGATTCTTCCGTCGGACTTGTGCTCCGACGAAGAGTTCTTGCGTCGTGCATACCTCGACGTGACCGGCCGCCTGCCGACGATCGAAGAGACGACGGCGTACCTCGCCAACCAAACGCCCGATAAACGGAATCTGCTGATCGACCAGCTTGTCGAGAGCGATGACTTCGCAGATTTCTGGACGCTCAAGTGGAGCGACATCCTGCGATCGAACAGCAAAAAGATCACGGCAGTCGGCACTCAGAAGTTCCGTCGCTGGGTTTATGATTCGATCCGTACCGACAAGCCGTTCGATCAGTTTGCTCGTGAGTTGCTGACTGCCAGCGGCAGCGTGTTTGAGAACCCGGCAGCGAACTACTGGCGAGCGAGCCGCGATCCGAACGACGCTGTCGAGACGACCGCTCAACTCTTCCTCGGCATTCGCATTCAATGTGCGAAGTGCCACAACCATCCATTCGAGCGTTGGTCGCAGGACAATTATTACGGCATCGCCGCTGCATTCACTCGGATCGCTCGGCAAAAAGGTGACACTGCGGAAGAAGAAATCATCTACCCGATGGCCACTGGCGAAATCACTCAGCCGCGCACCGGTAAGCAAATGAAGGTGCATTTGCTGTTGAAGGGTGACGTCGATGATGTTGCCGGGCAGGATCGCCGCGAAGTCTTCGCGAACTGGCTGACGTCGCCGGAGAATCCGTTCTTCGCTCGTTCTGCGGTGAATCGAATTTGGGGTCATCTGCTAGGGCGCGGTATCGTCGAACCGGTTGACGACTTCCGCGATTCAAACCCGCCGTCGAATGCGAAGCTGTTGGACGAACTCGCCTCGCAGTTTGCAAAGAACAACTTCAGCCAGAAGTGGGTGGTGAAGACGGTCCTCAAGAGCCGCACCTATCAACTCAGTTCACGGAAGAACAACTTCAACAAGGACGACGAGATTTACAACTCGCACGCGAACACGCGGCTGCTGTCTGCCGAGCAATTGCTCGATTCGATTTGCCAAGTGACGAACGTGCCAGAAACGTTCGCCGGTCTCCCCGCCGGAACGCGAGCGGTTTCACTCGCCGATCCTCCGACAGATCACTACTTCCTGAAGATCTTTGGTCAGCCGCAGCGTGAAATGGCCTGTCAGTGCGAGCGATCGAATGAGTCGAACCTGTCGCAAGCCTTGCAGATGATCAACGGCCCGACCGTGCATGGCAAACTACGAGCGGACGCCGGTCGCATTGCGATCTTCATCAAGGAGAACAAACCGGACGATGAAGTCATCACAACGTTGTATCTCTCGGCCCTCAGCCGCAAACCGACGCAAGCGGAACTTGACGCGGCGAAGCGTCACATCGCCGCTCAACAAGATCGCCGATTGGCTCTGGAAGACGTGGGGTGGGCAATCCTGAACTCGAAGGAGTTCTTGTTCCAACATTAATTCCTGGTCCTTAAATGAGCGATGTCCACAAACTCCACCGAGCTTGCCTCGGTGGATTCGGGTTTTTGCACTACGTCGAGTTTCACTCCAGATCATGACCGGCCGTAGTGCAAAAGCCCGCGAGCCACCGAGACAAGCTCGGTGGGGTCGCTTGTTTGATTCCTTGCTATCAATGCACCTCGTGCGGAAATAACTCTGCGTAGGATTTATGACATGTCTTCTGTGAAGACACTGGAATCGCCTTCGACAAAACGACGCGATAAAAGTGCGGTCGCTCGAACTCGTCCCGGTCGGGCTGCGCAGTTAGAAGTCTCGGTGGATTCTCGCTGGCTTGGTCGGCGTTTTTCGGCGAACGAATGATCGGTGTGGGGATCATCAAGAGCGGGGAGCCGCTGGAACTTCTTGATGGCATGCTCGTGCTTAAGATGTCAAAGAAACCTAGACATCGTATCGCGACCCATCGCACCGCCGATACATTGCGCGACTTGTTGCCGAAGGGCTGGTACATCGACACGAGTGGTTCCGGCTCGGCTACTCGCTTGCGCGTCGTGCTAACGTGACTTCGATCGTCGCTTGTTGGGTGACTTAGGACGAGGCGTTCGTTCTTTGTGTTTGACCGGCAAATCGCGCGGTGCATTTTGTTCTTCAAGTGGTTGCTCAACTTCAGAAAGTTGCTCAGCCTCTTCTTCAGCAATCGCTTCTCTTCCTGCTCGACGTTGCAGGCGGATGAAGATTTGAAAACTGCGGGGCATTGGCGAAATGAAGCGCAGATCTTCGCCAGAGACGGGGTGTTGAAATCCGAGGACGTGTGCGTGCAGAGCGAGGCGGGTGTGTGGCCAGTCGTCGTGCTTGGTCATGTTTGGTCGGTAACGGCGGTCGCCGATGATGGGATGGCCTGCTTCGGCCAAGTGGACCCGGATTTGGTTGCGACGTCCGGTGTCGAGCTTCACTCTCACGAGTGTTGTCTCAAAGAGAATTTGATCGACCATGAAGTGCGTCATCGCATACTCCCCTTGTCCGGGAGTTGTGACGGAATGCTGGCTGAGCCGCTTGCTGGTGACGAGATAGCTTTCGTAGGTTCCCGATTCTTGCTCCATGCGTCCGGCGACGAGGGCAAGGTATTCGCGCTCGGGGGCTCGCAGGCGAAGTTGATCCTGCAAAGCTCCGGCGATCTCTGACTGCTTCGCGAAGACGAGCAGCCCGGAGGTTTCTCGATCAAGCCGATGAACGACGAGCGCTCGTCGTTGTGGGCCGAGGTAACGGGAGACTTCATCGACGAGCGTATGCGGTTCTTGACGTTCCGTTGGGACCGTCAAGATGCCGGCCTGCTTATCGACGACGAGGAGATAGTCGTCCTCGAAAACGATTTTGAATGTCTGGCACTGAAACTTTTCTTGGGGCGACTTTCCCTGAAATTTGTCGAGCCATTTTTCGCGGTATCGGCATTGCGGATCAAACTCAATTTTAACGACGTCTCCAGCTTTGACCTCCGTCGCAGGCTCCGTCGTTTTGCGTTCGTTGATCGTGACGCAACCGTTCATGCACATGCCGCGCAATTGTGAGCGCGACTTGTTGGTCAACGTCTTGAGGATCAGGTCAACTCGCCCCGCTTGATCGGCGGCGACCGTGTGTTGTTTACGTTCAAGGGGCATGATGAGTTTCGTGAGTGTTGTCGTTCGGGATCGTTGTGTGGTCCACTCAAACTGAGAAGTGATTGAATTGGCCCACGGAAGACACGGAAAAACACGGAGCGAACAAGACCCTGACACCCGCGTTTCCAAAACCTGAGATGACGACGCTGATCGCCACAGCTCGGTCTCTTCTTCCGTGTCTTTTCGTGTGTTCCGTGGGCAAAATCCCCTCAGTTTGAATCATTAGGCCATCCGCATCCAAGCGGCTTTGAGATAGTCGGACTCCGGATGACTTGCTGAAACCGGATGGTCGGGTGACGCACCGGTGCGAAACAAGAGTTGCATCTCGCGTGGGCCGCGACGTTGAAATCCGTTACCGTCGGCGGGGCCGATCGGTGCTCCCGCTTGTCGCGAGGCGGAATAGAGCAGCCGCAAGAAGTCCGCTTCTTGCAGCAGTCCCGAACAGGTGCAGCTCAGCAACAGTCCGCCGGGTTTGACCAATTGCATGGCGAGGCGATTGAGGTCGAAGTGGCGTCGGGTGCCTTCGTCGAGTTCCGCTCGATTGCGGATCAACTTCGGCGGATCGAGCACAACGACGTCGTATTCGCGGCCATTGCGAATCATGTCGCGCATGTAGGCGAACGCGTCCGCTTGCACGAAGGTTGCTTTGACGCCGTTGAGCTGAGCGTTGCTGCGAGCGATCTTCAACGGCTGCTCATCGAGATCAACTCCCGTGACGTCCGCCGCTTGGCCGAGATGTTTCGCCGTGATCGAAAACCCGCCGGTGTAGCAACACAGATCGAGCACCGACTTGCCCGCCGTGAAGTCGGCCAGTCGGCGGCGATTGTCGCGCTGATCGCAGAAGAAGCCGGTCTTGTGACCGCCGATGAACTCAATCCGAAACTTGGTACCGAATTCCTGCACGATGGCGGAACGCGGCAAGTCCGGCGAGGTGATCGGCTCGGCGGTGAAACCTTCTTGGCTTTCGGTGTATGGCCCGGAGCGAAGTACCCAGTGTTTCGTGCCGACAACTTCTGCTAAGCGTTCAATGATCGCTTGCCCGCGTTGAAACAGGCCCAAGCCGAACGCTTCGGCAGACAACGTATCGCCGTAGCGGTCGATGACGATGCCCGAAATGCCGTCTCCTTCTGCGTGAATGAGGCGGTAAGTGTCCGTCACTTCATCGAGCTTCAGCACGTTGCGTCGAAGGTCAACCGCTTGGCCCAGCAACCGATCCCAAAACAAATCATCGGGCGGTGCCTCACCGGGACGAATGACCCGAATCATAATTTCGGACTTCGGATTGAAATAGCCGAAGCCGAGCGTCTCATCGCGCGACCCGACCAGTGCGACCAAGTCACCGGGACCAGCCGGCGGATCAGGCGGACCTTCGAGCCGCTTGCGATAGATGACCGGGCTCGCACCGAGCGTTCGCAGTGGAACCGCTGATTCAATCTCTTCAGGCAAGTCGAGCGGTCGTTGTGCGGTGAGCGACAATGCAGACCGAAATTTGGAACGAGCAGGAGGGCGCATGACCGTGATGATATCGGCACGCCGAGCACATTACCAAAGAGGCCACTCATCCGAGATGAGTGAGACCGTACGTCATCACTCGTGGGTGGAAGCAGGACGGCCTGTTGAATACGCTGCTCTCCGATCCGAGCGATGAAAAAGCGATCGCTCGCGACCCGGACTTCGGCCGCGAATTCCTGATCCGCAACGCCGACCAACTGCTGTTCGGTACCGACGTCCTGATGCCCGAACAAAAAATCCCGCAGTTCGAGCTGCTCGATTCGCTGAAGC
>JAYUFI010000320.1:0-2263 GCA_043738805.1 Planctomycetaceae bacterium
TGATTCACATGCTGGTGGTAATCACGGCACTCGGTTTTCTGACAACGGCGGTGGTTACCACAATGGTCTCGATGATGCGTGCTCAAGGACGAGCCGCCGGCGTGTGGGTCGTGCATCATCAATGGCTTCATCTGACGGACGACTGGCGACGCGACGTTCATGCCGCGCTGTCGGCGGAGATCACTCAGCAAGACAACGCTCCCGTGTTCGTTATTCAATTGGCCACCACCGCGCATCGCATCACGTACGTCGCAGGCAGGAAAGAAGTGACTCGGCGCGAGACCGACGGCGACAAGCTGCTGCGAACGGAAACGTATCGGCTGCCCGATTGGAACGTTCGCTTTGAGGCCGTCGCGAAGTCACTCACGGCGAATCAAACCGCGAAGCTGATCTGCCAACATCCCAACGCACCGCGACCAACACCTCAAACTCCCGTCCCGTTGCGTGAAGACAGCCAGTTGGCGGTCATCGGTCGCGATCACCGTTTTGAGAAAAATATTTCAGAAACAGAAACCAAGAAGCCACAGAGCTTGTGAGTTTTCGCAGAAGCGGTTTTTCGTAGCCCGGTTTTTCAAACCGGGCGGCGCGATACGCCCGGTTTGGAAAACCGGGCTACAAAAATGAGACACAAACAGGCGAGCCGCCTGTTCTACGATTTTCAGAGCCTTGGAGTGACCGATCGTGAAACGTGTTTGCTATTCAACAGAAATCAACGCCCGACAACGTCGCGGCCTGGCCTTGCTGATCGTGCTCGCCGCGATTGGTTTGGCTTCGGCACTCGGCATGTCATTGCTCAAGCTGACGATGGCTCAACGCCAGCAAGCGGAACAGGAACAGTTCCATGCACAAGCTCGTTGGTTGGCGGAGTCGGGCGTGAATGAAGCCGCCGCCTTCCTCAGGGTCGATCCGAAATTCACTGGCCGGAGTTGGCGAATCTCGACCAAAGAACTCGGCGGACGTCACGCGGCGAACGTCAACATTGAGGTCAAACCGGTCGAGAACTCACCGCAGCGTCGCCAAGTCACCGTCATCGCCGACATGCCGGCTGAATCTGAGCAACGTGCTCGCGTGCGAGTCGTGAGGTTCGTGGATTTGTGAGGTTGGTCCGTTGTCAGTTGATTGTTGTCAGTGGTCCGTTGCCACCAAGTTCTCGAACCCCACCGAGCTTGCCTCGGTGGTTAACAGGCTTCTGCACTACGCCAGTTGAGTTTTCGCCCGTAAGGCCGCGTAGTGCCAAAGCCCGATTCCACCGAGGCAAGCTCGGCGGGGGTGAAGAGATCGTTCGTCATCAAAACCGTCACCTGCCGTTTCACTACGGCCTGTTTATGAGGAGTCCTGGTCATGCCTATGAATGCTAATCGAACAACTGTTGTGGCTCGCCGTGTGGAGCGGCCTGCCGGGTTCACGCTCATCGAACTGCTGGTTGTCATCGCGATCATTGCGATCTTGATTGCTCTGCTGTTGCCCGCCGTGCAACAGGCTCGAGAGGCGGCTCGGCGTTGTCAGTGCAAAAACAATCTGGCTCAGATTGGTCTGGCGTTGCACAACTACGATCAGGCTCACGAAGTCCTGCCGCCAGGAAGCATCAATCCAACCGGCCCGATTCGCTCCGAGCCGCAAGGCTATCACATGAGCTGGGCGACTCAGTTGCTGCCATTTTTGGAGCAAGCCGCACTGCATTCGCACGTCGATTTCTCTGTCGGTGCCTATGACGCGAAGAACGAGAAAGCTCGTAAGGCAAGCGTCTCTGCATTCAATTGTCCGAGTGACTTTCGTAGCAACTTCGACGTGACGAAACCGGGAGTGAATAACTACGTCGGTTGTCATAGCGATGATGAGACGGCAATTGATCACGGCAATCATGGCGTCTTGGTGCTCAATCACGCGGTAGCGTTTGAGTCGATCACTGACGGTAGTGCCTCGACGTTGTTCGTCGGGGAACGGGCACTGGCTGAAACAGAACTCGGCTGGATGTCCGGCACGCGAGCGACATTGCGAAACACGGGAACGAAGCTCAACCACAACCTGCAACAGCTTCGTAACCAGTTCGGCCAGCCCAACGGTGCCGTTCCTGCGAACGTCGGCCCGGAATTCGTCGGCGGCTTTTCGAGCTATCACACCGGCGGAGCACACTTCGCCATTGGCGACGGCTCGGTGCGGTTCATCAACGAGAACATTGACGAGAAGCTGTATCGCAATCTAGCAAACCGCTCAGACGGCGAAATTCTGACCGATTTCTAATAGCTGAGATTCTACGTAGCCG
>JAYUFI010000321.1:0-5983 GCA_043738805.1 Planctomycetaceae bacterium
GGACGCTGACGCAGCATCGGCCAAGAGAGCAACGCCACCCAGATCGGAAAAAGATTCGTCAGCGTCAACGCGTCAGCCACCGGCAATCGAGTCAGCGCGAAGAACGTACAAACCAAGCTCGTACTTCCCGCCAGGCTTCGGAGCCACAATGCTTTCGGCCCCAACAAAACCAAACGACCTCCCGCCAGCCACGCCGACATTGCGGTCAACACAAACGGCACGCTCGATCGGCCAATCGCAATCGCCTGCCAAGAGAACCGGTCGCGAATCAAATGTGCCAGAGTGCTCATCACGGCAAACGCCAACGCTCCGCAAAGCATCCACAGATACGGCACGACGGGACGGACACGTGAGCCAGTTGGCGTGTCAGCAACAGTGTCGTCCATTACGTCTCCCACGACTTTCGCAGCCAGTCGGCAATGCGTGTCGCATGAAACGGCAGCCAAGATCGCTTTGTATACGTGCCGTGTCCCAATTTTTGTGTTTCCTCTGCGCCGTAATCGAACAACCATGCAGCATCACCGTCCGCTGGGATGCGCGACCCGCAATTCAAACGCGCGCGAAAGGCCGAAAGTTCTTTCATCCGATCCCCGATACGACTCCGAATCGCTTCTGGCAAGCGGTCCAAGAGTGAGTTGTCGTTCGTGAATTGCGGAATGTCCAATCCTGTTTCCAGAATCTGTCCCAGCGCGCGATTCACTTCGCGGCGACGACGATCCATTGGTGCGAGATCGCTTCCTGCAATCCCGAACGACTGCACCCAGTCTCCAAACTTCGCGCCCACGATCTCTTCGACAGACTGCGGCAACGCGGGCTTGGCGACGAACTCAGCCAAGTTCGGTGCCGGTCGATGATGGACGATGTGCAACAGCCGCGAGTAGCCGTCGCAATCCCAGCCGTATTTGACCGGAGTTCCCATCGTCACCAGGCACAGAGCTTTTGCGAGCGGATGCGGCGAAGGTGCAGCGGCCAGTCGCTCGCGAGCAGCCACCCAGTTCGAGTTAGTTTCAGTACCGACACTGGTTGCTCGGAAAAACTGCTCGACGGAGTCACGATCATTTGCCAGCAGATTGCTGAGCAACGCAAACACGTTTCCAGCATGACTGTGACCCCACAACAAAATCCGGTCTTCGGTTGTGTCGATCGGCAACGCAACGAGCCGGTTGAAAAGATCAACAGCCGCTTCCGCTCGCGAGATGTGATCGTTACCGCTTGACCAATCAAACCGTTCGACGATCGGCGCGCTTGTTTCCAAGAACTCACGTAAGTCAATCAAGTAGTCATCGCGAAAACTTCCCGTTTCACCCATCAATCGGCCACTCAACTGTTGATTGACGCTGCGTAAAACTCGCCCCCACGATTCCATCGCGAACATTTTGAATGCCGACTGCAACAACAAGGGAACAGACTGCGTGAGTTCATCCAATTTCTGCGCCAGCCCAAACGGATCGTCTCCGACAAACGTCCCATGAACCAAAAAGATGTGTCTCACTTTCAATTGCTTAAGCGTCTCTCCTGCATCAACACTCGCGATCTGATCAGGCCGAACTGCAGTCACTGTCGTTGGAATCGTTGGCGAGTTCCGAGCAGCATACGGCTGATGTCGAAAACAATTCTGACGCGGCATGACTTCGGCTCCGTCCCTCGTTGGCGTTGCGGGCGAATGTTGTACTCGCTGGCTTTGCGGCGTCCTACGGAGATATCTTCACCCGGCGATTTATTGGTTCGGATCGCTTCGGACGGTTGTTCGAGAGGCTTGACTCGACTGATTCAAACAGTGTGCGTCAAGCGATGACGACCAGTGGCAAACACCTTTGAACTGGGGAATTATAATGCGTCGGATGCTCGCGTTGGTTGGTTGGAGTTCGATTCTGTCGTTGGTAGTACTTGCGTCCGCTCGCTGCCTGACCGCAGCCGAGTCGACGGACGAAGAAAAGAAGGACGGGTACGTCAGCCTCTTCAATGGAAAAGATCTGACCGGCTGGGTCGGCGCGACAACTGGTTATGTTGCTGAAGGCGGAAATCTCGTGTGCCTCAAAGAGAAAGGGGGCAATCTCTACACCAAGGACGAGTATTCGGACTTCATTTTTCGGTTTGAATTCAAGCTGGAACCCGGCGCGAACAACGGTCTGGGAATACGTGCTCCGCAAGGCTGCGATGCGGCCTACTGCGGCATGGAACTGCAAATCCTAGATGATTCGGCCGACGTCTATAAGAACCTGAAGCCGTACCAATATCACGGCTCAATCTACGGCGTGGTTCCGAGCAAGCGTGGCCATCAAAAGAAAGTCGGCGAATGGAACGTGCAAGAAGTCGTCGTGAAGGGCCGCCAAGTGAAAGTGATCCTTAATGGTGAAACGATCATTGATGCCGACATCGACAAGGCCAGCACGCCCAAGACCGCTGACGGTGCCGACCATCCTGGCCTCAAGCGAGACAAGGGCTTCATCGGCTTCCTTGGTCACGGTGCGCGCATCGAGTTTCGTAACATCCGAATCAAAGATCTCGCGGAAAAAAAATAACACGGTGAAGCCGCAGGTACGTAGCCGTCACGCGGAGCGGTGACGGCTACGTAGAATTTCGCCACCAAAACAACGTCTTCGGCCTTCAAACTGTCACGTGGTTGATTGAACGCCGCCGCCGGTGATTCAAGCCGAGCCGTCTTCCGCTTCGCCCCCCCGGTTTTTCCCCGGTACCCAGAGCACGTTGTCGGCTCCGTGGTTGTTGCACACTTGAGCCACCACGAACAGCAGATCGGAAAGGCGATTGAGATAAATTGTTGCTTGCGGGTTGATGGCCTCTGTTTCTGCGAGTCGCAACACCGCAATCTCGACACGGCGGCAGACCGTTCGAGCCACATGCAGATGCGCCGCAGCGGGAGTCCCTCCCGGCAGAATGAAACTCGTGAGCGGTTTCAACGTCTCGTTGTGAGCGTCGATCCAATGCTCCAGCGTCGTGACCTGTTGCGCTGAGATGCGCAGCGGTTCGTAGCCGAGATCCTTGTCTGTTTCGGGCACGCATAGGTCGGCCCCCAAATCAAACAGGTCGTTCTGAATCAGCGTTAATTGCTTCCGCAAATCGTCCGGCATCTGAGTTGTCAGAACGACGCCGAGAACCGAGTTCAATTCATCGACGCCGCCATACGCCGAGATGCGGACATGCGTCTTTGGCACGCGCGTTCCATCGCCAAGCCCCGTGTCGCCCGTGTCGCCCGACTTCGTGTAAATGCGATTGAGATAAACCATGATTGTTGTTGAGGATTCTATTTGAGGTTGGAGTGTGTTCTGAAAGAGATTTGGCATTGGTCAGCAGTCAATAACCGTAGCCCGGTTCTCCAAACCGGGCTACTTCCTTTTGCTGTCAGCCGGCCAACATTTCTCGGATCACTTCGCCATGTACGTCGGTCAGTCGGCGTTGAATGCCGTTGTGATAAAAGCTCAGTCGCTCGTGATCGAGTCCCAGCAGGTGCAGCGCGGTCGCGTGCAAGTCGTATGAGTAACTCGGATGCTCGGCCGCTTTGAAGCCGAGGTCATCGCTCGTGCCGTGACTGCTTCCGCCGCGAATGCCGCCACCGGCCAGCCAGGCGGTGAAGACACCGGGGTTGTGATCGCGACCTTTCTGAGCCCCTTGCATGAAGGGCTGTCGGCCGAACTCGGACGTGCAGATGATGAGCGTCGATTCGAGCAACCCGCGTTGCTTCAAGTCGGCCAGTAACGCGCTGGCACCGGTGTCGAGCACTCGGCCCCAGTAACCGTGATCGCGGACGATGTCTTCGTGGCTGTCCCAATTCGGGCGAATCTTTTTCGACGACGTGTTCTCCGCACCGCAGAAGATCTGCACGAAGCGAACGCCCCGTTCGACCAGTCGCCGCGCGAGCAAACATTGCCGGCCGAATGGCCCGACGTCGGGATCGTCGAGGTCATACGGCTTGAGCGTCGCCACACTTTCTCCGGAAAGATCGACCGCTTCCGGCGCACTCAACTGCAACTTCGCTGCCAACTCGTAAGCCGCGATGCGCGCTTCCAACAACGAATCACTGCGCCGCTCGGCATGCGCGACATTGAGCATCCGCAAGAACGCGCGACCTTCTCGCTCAGCATCAGGTGAGGCAGTGCGATCAGTCGGCGGAAAGAGATCGGCAATCGGAGGCCGTGATGCCGACGTCTCGATAACCGTCCCTTGATGCACCGCCGGAAGAAATCCCGCCCCCCAATTCGCCAGACCGCCAGGTGGCAACCCGCGCGGATCGGGCAGCACCACATACGCCGGCAGGTTGTCGCTCTCGCTGCCCAGACCGTAAGTCACCCACGAGCCCATGCTCGGAAACCCGGGCCGAATGAACCCGCTGTTGGCCATGAACATCGCCGGGCCATGCAACGCCGACTTGCTCTGCATGGAGTAAATGAAAGCCATGTCATCGACGTGCCCCGCGAGCCTCGGGAACAAATCGCTCAACCAACGACCGCAGTCCCCGTGCTGACGGAACTTCCAAAAACTCTTCGCATAGTTTCCGCCGATCCCAGCAAACGTCTGCTTGCCGAGCTCCGCATCAAACGGCTGACCGTGTTGTCGTTCGAGTTCCGGCTTGTAGTCCCAGGTATCGACATGACTCAGCCCGCCGGGGCAAAAAATCTGAATGACGTTGGTCGCCTTCGCCACAAAATGAGCAGCTTTGTTTGCGAGCGGACTCTTCGACGCAGTTGCCTCGACTGCAAGCAGTCCGTCGCCCGCCAACATCGACGCAAGAGCGACTCCACCAAGTCCACCGCCAGCTTCCCAAAGAAACTCTCGGCGAGTGTGCAGCTTGCTGACACTCCTGTAGGACGGGCACTCCTGCCCGTCTTCCGACTCTCGACGGGCAAGAGTGCCCGTCCTACTGACTCGTCCAAAATCTGAATTGCTCGCACTCATTTGCT
This sequence comes from Planctomycetaceae bacterium, assembly GCA_043738805.1. Classification (GTDB taxonomy): domain Bacteria; phylum Planctomycetota; class Planctomycetia; order Planctomycetales; family Planctomycetaceae; genus SXKJ01. The sequence goes on from JAYUFI010000321.1 coordinate 4,917, forward strand.
TGCCTTGCTGTGATCTTTCCGGCAGTCACGATCAGCCGCGACCGGTTCACCAGTTTGGTCGACAGGATGCGTGAAGAGGTAACGCCAGACTTCTTCGTGGATGAACTTGCCGGAGGCGTCCTTCACAGCGGCACCGCCGGGTACCGACGACGAGTGCGCGCGATTGGCGTCCTTCTTGACGTCAGCATCAGTGATGAGCCGCCGCGTGTTGCCAAACGGTGGCTTGGACTGATCGATGTTCACAATCGGCCCGAACTGATGCAGCCCCAGCAACTCCCACGAGCGGCAATAATGGTCCGCAGTCCAACCGCCATCGAGCACGTGCGTAAAACCAAAGAACCGATTGGCTGGCGTCGCCGACGGCAGGCTGTACCAGTTCTCCAATTGGTCACGCGGCCCGGAGAGCATGACGACTCGATCGACCTTCTGATGAATGGCAAACCGCGCCGCCGTGGTCGAACCATGCGAGATCCCTGCCATGATCACGTTGTCCCATCGCAGCCCCTGGCCATCAGCCGTGATGAACTGTTCCCAACGCCCTTGCGGATTCTCTTTGACCAGCCACTTCACAAACTGAAATGATCGGTCGGCCATGCCATCCGGTTTCGGGATGTCGATCGCCTCACTGAAGTCCTCGCCCGTCGCCGCCTCCAGTCGTATGCGGCCCAGATACATGTCATCCAGCGGCGGTTCCTTGTTGAGCTTCCCAAACCAGCCGTTCGCATAATGCACCTGAATGGCATGCAGCCCGTAACCCGACACCCGCTCGAACAACGGCCCGTTGTGCCCCATCAACCAGATCACCAACTTCCCACGCGGAGCGACTCGCGTATCGACAAACGCATGTTGCACATCCTGAGGCTTGCCGTCCTTCTCGAAAACAAACCCAATCTCCGGATGCGCCTTCGCCCGCGAATCAATCAGACTCGCCCGCGCCGTGAGTTCGTATCGCTTCGGATCGTCCGCCCGCAGCGTGGTGAACTGAGTGAGTAACAGAACGACGACAATGGTGAGTACGTGTCTCATGGTTGCTTGTCAAACAATTGGACGTTGGCAATGAGAACTGC
>JAYUFI010000322.1:0-5982 GCA_043738805.1 Planctomycetaceae bacterium
TGCCAGCGGCGATAACGCACGCGAGCTGCGTGCGCCACAGCAAATGAATTCTTGGCATCCCTTCGCGTTCTTGGCACCTTTGCGTTGAAATCTCCCCCAGCAAACTGCTCAGTGTGAGTGCTTACTTTGAAACGATTGGATGAATCTTCGATGCGAAACCGATTGATGCAGTTTGGCGAACCGGCACCGTGGTTCGCGGCACCGACCGCGAGCAATCCGGCGTTTCATTTCGACACGGTCGCGGGGCGATATGTGCTACTGATGTTTTTTCAATCGGCCGCCCGTGCGGACAGCAGCCTCATTCTGAATGAGTTGTTGCAGCAGCGAGCGAAGTTCGATGACGACTTCGTGACGTTCTTCGGACTCAGCACTGACCCGCTCGATCAGCAGCTTGGGCGAGTTCAAGAACAAGTGCCGGGGATGCGGTTCTACTGGGACTTCGACCTGTCGGTCAGCCGGTTATTCGGCGCGTTGCAAACTGATCCGGCGACTGGAGCTGAGAACTATGTTTGCCACACGGTGCTGCTCGATACTCGACTGCGGACGTTGGTCGTCATGCCGTTCGACGATCCGGCGACTTACGTCGCTCGGCTATTGCGAATGGTTGAGTCGATCCCGCCGCTGGCGCAGCCGTCGCTCGCAGGCTCGCAAGCGCCGGTGTTGATCGTTCCGCGCATCTTCGAGCCGGACTTCTGTCAGCACTTGATCAATCAGTACGAGCAACACGGCGGGACGGAATCCGGATTCATGCGTGAAGAGGGGGGCAAGACCGTCGGCGCGTATGACCACGGACAAAAGCGACGTCAGGATTACGAAATTCAAGACGAGCAACTCCGCCGCGCCTGCATGGCACGCATTCACGCTCGACTGGTGCCGGAGGTCGAGAAGGCATTCCAGTTCAAAGCGACGCGCATGGAGCGTTACATCGTGTCGTGCTACGACAGCTCGCAAGGGGCACACTTCCGAGCCCACCGCGACAACACGACGAAGGGAACCGCTCATCGCAAGTTTGCCGTCTCGTTGGTCCTGAACACCGGCGAGTTCGACGGGGGCTTCGTGTGGTTTCCAGAATATGGCCGCCAGTTGTTTACTCCTCCGGTGGGAGGCGCGGTCGTCTTCTCGTGCTCACTGCTGCATGAGGCGACGCCGGTCACGCGCGGCAAACGGTATGTCTTCTTGCCGTTCCTCTACGACGAAGCCGCCGCTCGCATTCGCGAAGCGAACCTGAAGTTCCTCGCCGGTGACGTCAACACCCCGGAGCAAGCCCAACAAACGGCTGGTTGACCCTGTCGCCGTGTCTTCGCGCCAATAGCTTCCCGAAGCTCATTCTTCCAAGCCGTCGATTCGTGACAAAACCGACGATGATTGAAGGACTTCCCGTTCCTTGCCTAAGTAGACCCGCAGAAGAATTTGAGTAGCCGCGCTCTCCAAGAAGTCCATGCGAGGCTACTTAGCCGCTTCATGCTGGGAGGCCCGCCCCCTCATGCGAAACGGTTACTCCCTGGTCAACGCTTCGTCCAGGTTGAAGATTGCGAGGCACACGGCGGACAGTGCGGCGTGGTCGGTGAGGTTGTGCGACTCATCACGTTTGCTGGTGCCGACGGTCAACAATTTCTGAGCGGAGGCGGGATCGGATTTGTAGATAGCGGTCTGTCGTGCGAGTGCTCGACGGAGCGTCTGCATGTCTCGATCGGTCGGCTGGCGACCGAGAACTCGGCGGAAGGCGTGAGTGAGTCGGCCATCGACATCTGCCGCGGCTTTGAGGCTTTGTTCGGCGAGCGTACGTGCAGATTCAACCCACGTCGGATCATTGAGCGTGGTGAGCGCGTGTAACGGCGTGCTGGTCGGAGTCGCTCGAACGCGGCAGGCTTGTCGGTTTGACGCATCGAACATGTTGGCTGGGCCGACTGTACGACGCCAAAATGTGTAGAGGCTGCGGCGATAGAGATCGCTGCCCTTCGACGCGGGGTAAGTGAAGTCACGCTCTTTTGTGATCGCGAGCGCCTCCCAAATATCGTCGGGCTGATACGGATAAACGGGAACTCCACCGGTGCGAGGATCGAGTAAACCAGACGCGGCGAGCGACCAATCTCGCAGCAACAGCGACGGCATGCGGAAGCGACTGGCGCGCGCGTACAAACGGTTTTCGATGTCGCGTGCGCGAAGGTCGGGAGTCAAGCGACTCGACTGCCGATATGTGGCACTCGTGACGATCAAGCGGTGCATCGTCTTCAGGCTCCAGCCGCGTTCGCGAAACTCGACCGCCAACCAATCGAGCAGCGGGCCGTGAATCGGATACTCGCTCTGCACGCCGAAGTCTTCCGACGTCTTGACGATCCCCACGCCGAAGAAGTGTTGCCACATCCGATTGACTTGTACGCGAGCCGTCAACGGATGCTCGGCAGCGACCAACCATTGAGCGAACCCTAACCGATTCGTCGGTGCTCCGGCGGGAAGCGGCGGCAGGAACGCCGGTGTCGCGAACGTGACCTTCTCCGCCGGTTGCAGGTACTCGCCGCGCGAGAGGACGCTCGTCTGACGGGGCTGCGCGTCGCTCATCACCATCACGCGCGGCGTTTGATCGGCACGATAAGCGGCGAGCTGTTGCCGCAATGAATCGAGCTTCGGCAGAGCGGGAATCTTGCTCGCCAACATGGCCCGCACTTTCTCATCGAAGTGTTTTCGCAGACCCGCGTCGAGCGACTTCTTCTCGTCATCAGATCGTTCGCCTTCGGGCTTGCGCAAGATTACGGCGACCGGTTCAGCAAGTCCCTTTCCCTCGGCTGGCTTGCCATCCGCGAAGAGGCCGATTCGCCAACCTTCAAACGCCGCGTTCAAAAGCGGCGTCGCTTCCGCATCGGCCGCTGCGATTTGTTTATCGAAGTCAGCGATCTTCGCTTTGTTCTCTTCAGTCGGCAGTTCGATGAACGGAGCGGCAACACGAACTCGCGATGAGAAGAACTGCGGCGTGCCACTCTCCGGCAGGCGATTAAACGCATCGAGCAAACTGTAGTAATCCCGCTGCGTGATCGGGTCGTACTTGTGATCGTGACACTGAGCACACGCCATCGTCAGGCCGAGCCAGTTCGTCGCTGTCGTATCGATGCGGTCAAAGAGAATCACGAACCGCTGCTCTTCTGCAATCGCGCCGCCCTCACCGTTGAGCAAATGATTGCGATTGAATCCGCTGGCGATTTTCTGATCGGTCGTCGCGTCGGGAAGCAGATCGCCCGCCAGTTGCCACGTCGTGAATTGATCGAATGGCAAGTCCGCGTTCAACGCCTTCACGACCCAATCACGCCACATCCATTGCCACGTGTCTCCGTCCTGCTGAAAGCCGTTGCTGTCGGCATAGCGCGCCGCATCGAGCCACGGTAACGCCATTCGCTCGCCGTAGTGCCGACTGCTCAATAAACGCTCGACCAACTTGTCATACGCTTGCGGATCAGCGTCCGCGACAAACGCATCGACCTCGGCCGGCGTCGGCGGCAGACCGATCAAATCAACCGACAGCCGCCGCATGAGCGTCGCTCGATCCGCCTCTGCCGACGGCGCGAGTCCTTCTGCTTCGAGCTTCGCCAACACGAACTGATCAATCGGATTCCGCACCCAGTCGGCTCGTTTGATGGTCGGTTCCGCCGGACGCCGCGGTGCGACGAACGCCCAATGAGTTTGATAATTCGCTCCCTCTGCGACCCAGCGTTCCAACGTTTTCCTTTGCTCTGCCGACAACCGCCGATTTGACTTCGGCGGCGGCATCTGTCGCTCTGGATCGTCCGACTTGATCCGCTCCACAAGCGACGATTTCGTCACATCACTCGGCGTGATCGCTCCCGACTTGATCGCCGCGTCACGCACATCGAGCCGCAATTCCGCCTGCCGTTTGTTGGCATCCTGCCCATGACAATAAAAGCAGTTCTCCGACAAGATCGGTCGCACGTCTCGATTGAAGTCGAGCCGATCCTCAGCACATGCGGTCGCCGCAGAACAGAGAACGAAGAACAAAACAGCGAGAACACTCAACGCAATCAAGAGCCTCTTGTTGCCAGTCGCACTCATTTGAAATCTCCAGGTGTTGCTCATCGCGAACGCCAACAGTCGCGCCGGAACGATAAACAATCTCAAGCCGGAGCACAGCGTATCGACCAGGACGATTTCCGCGACACAAATGACGTGTCCGTAAACGCGATCATCCTTCGTTTCGCAAATGCGGCAAACATTTCGCGCGCCCCTTTCCGTAACACCTCGGTCAACAAATCCTTCCCGGCCCCCCAGCTCCACAACTTGAGACACGGGCAAAACGTTCGATGCTTCGATAACTTTTGACAATAACTCAAAGATCGAACCCCGTTTGATATTTGAGTGAGAACTTTTGCGAGGAAATTCCGTGGGTGAACTACGAAGTCGCGAGTCGATTCGGCTGGCAATAGGTCTGACTTGTCTGACGATTGCCGCCTACTGGGGAGTTTGGTCCAACGGGTTCGTCAACTGGGATGACCAGCAGTACGTTTACGAAAACTCGCATGTGACATCCGGCTTATCTTGGCCGAATGTCATCTGGGCTTGGACGACCCGTGCGTGCTCCAACTGGCATCCGTTGACATGGATGTCATTGATGCTCGATGCCACGTTGTTTGGGCGCGGCCCCGCAGGCTTTCATGTGACAAATCTCGCACTGCATGTGGCCAACGTGCTGTTGCTCTTTTCGGTCTTGCGGCAATTCAGTGGCGAACTCCGGCTGAGTGCATGCGTGGCCGGCTTGTTTGCGGTTCATCCCGCGCATGTGGAATCTGTGGCTTGGATCAGCGAGCGAAAAGACGTGCTCTGCTTCTTCCTGGGATTACTTTCGTTGCGGGCGTACGGCGACTTTGTGCAAAGGCAGCGGTTGTGGACTTATGTTTTCAGCCTAGTGGCCTTCGCGGCCAGTTTGCTCGCCAAGCCAATGTTGGTCACGCTGCCATGTCTGTTGTTGTTGCTCGATTGTTGGCCGTTAGGTCGGCTGCGTTTGCGAGGCGTTCTCACCCAAGTCACAGAGCACAAGCAGGCACAGCTTTCTTCTGACACAGCAAGTCCCGTCCTCGTTGAACGCAGCGTCGTCCAATTGCTGATCGAGAAGTTGCCGTATTTCCTGCTGACGGTTCTTTCGTGTGTCATCACCTATCAAGTGCAACGCGCGGGAGGGGCCGTTGAGGCTTATCTGCCGCTGCCGTTTCGTTTGGCGAATGCCGTGTCGGCTTATGGCCACTACGTCTCGTCTCTGTTGATGCCGATCGACTTTTCGGTTTTCTATCCTCATGCGAGGACGGCGATTTCCTGGATGTCCGTCGTTGGCAGTGCCGTTGGAATCGTGATGTTCACGCTGACGGGGGCAGCTCTTCGGAGTCGCGCGCCATTTGTTGCGGTCGGTTGGCTGTGGTTTCTGGGGATGCTCGTTCCTGTCATTGGGATCATTCAAGTAGGAACGCAGGCTCGTGCGGATCGCTACTTATACATCCCGGCAATCGGCATTGATCTCATCGTCGTTTGGTCGGCGGCTGCGATGATCAAGCGCGGCAACATCTCGCGATCGTCCGTCAAGTTGTTGCTGATCGTTGTGCTGGCCGCTCTGGCCTTCAAGACGAATGCTCAAACCAAAGTATGGCGAAATAGCGTCACATTGTGGTCCCACACGCTGCGAGTGACCGGGAGCAGCTTCCGCATTCGGACTCAGCTCGCCCAATCACTGCAAGCGGTTGGTGATCGAGACGAAGCCCAGACGCATTACCTCGAAGCCTTCAAGTTGCAACTGGATGACCCACATCTCAACGTCAATTATGGGCTGTTTCTCGCTCAAAAAAATCGGTTCGCCGATTCGATTCCGCACTTTCAGTCGGCGTTAAAAGGATCGCCACGCGACTCACGCACTCTGGGCCTGTTGGGCTTTTCGCTCTGGCGGAACGGTGATCATGCTCAGGCGGAAGATTATCTCGCCAAAGCGATCAA
>JAYUFI010000323.1:0-2258 GCA_043738805.1 Planctomycetaceae bacterium
GTGGCGTCTTCTGCTGTGGCGTCGGTTTCAGGCGGAAACGCGCGTGCCTGCGGCGTGCGGTTAAACGATGGCTGAAACTCCAACCGCTTTACCATTCCGGGCTTTGTGAAACGCATCGAAGCGACGGGCACGACCGTCGCGTTCATGGCGTTTCTGGCCCGCAGCCGATTCGCCCGTTGTCGTTGCGGATCATGCGGCGTCTGAGTGGCGGCAGTCGCAAACCACAACATCGCTCCCGCAACATCATCTTGTTCGCTCGCCAGCAGTCCGCGTTCGGTCTGCATGTCGGCGACGATTGTTTGCGTCGCTCGCCGTGCGGCCTCTGCGTCATCCGCCGAGTGACGAGCGTTGTTGCGTTCGACCGTGAGTTCATCAGTCGTCTTCGTCAAATGACCGACGGTGGTTTTCAACGTCTTGCTCAAGCCCTGAAAATATCCGGCCGCGATCGTGGAACCGATGGCAATCAGCGTCACGAGGCAACCGACCGTCACCAGCAACGCCGCGAGCCGTTGGTTGCGCCGTGCCCAACGAGTCAGTCGCTCACTGGATGAAACTCGACGCGCATGGATCGGCTCGTCGTGCAGGAAACGCTGCAGGTCATCCGCCAGTTCACCTGCCGTTTGATAGCGCGCGGCCGGGTCAGCCTCGATCGCCTTGCGCAGAATCGTCACGAGATCGCGCGGGACCGCCGTATCCATCGCACCAAATTGAGGAGCGTCTCCGCGCAGCCGTTGTTGCAGAAGTTGATCCCGCTCGGCAGTTTCATAGGCTCGTTGCCGTGTGACCAACTCCAGCAGCGTGAGGCCGAGGCTGAAGAGGTCGCTGCGCGCGTCGGCGCTGCCTCGTAAGTTTTCGGGAGCCATGTATCGCAATGTTCCCAGCACGTCACCTTGTTCGGTGAGCGTGCCGTCCTGATTCCCCGTGACCAACTTCGCGAGACCAAAGTCGGTGAGCCACGACGTCCCTTGCTCATCAATCAGAATATTGGACGGCTTCACGTCGCGATGCAGAACGCCTTTCGAGTGTGCGTAATGCAGAGCGTCTGCAATCTCGTGACCGATTCGCGCGGCGAATGTGCATCGTTCGCGAACCTCGCTGAAAGAACTCTTGGCGAGCCGGGCGGCGTCAGCCCCCGGACTCTGTTGGACATCGTCACTCTGCCGGATGTCGTCCCCGTTTTGTCCGGGGGCTAACGCCGCCCGGCTCACCGAAGCACTCTGCTCCCGGCTCACCGGCGCGTTTTGATCAATGTCTGTCCGCGACTCGATGACGGTCACATCGTAGGGTGAGGAGGCTCGACCGCTGGTCGGTTCTGGAGTCTGTTGCTGCGCGGGCGGCAATTGATTGCCGGGCGGCAAAATCAGTTTGTCCAAACTCAAACCATCAATGAGCTGCATCGCGAAGTACGAGGTGCCGTCTGCTTCACCGCTGCCGAAGATCTCGACGATGTGACTGTGATGCAGTCGTGCGACGGCGCGAGCTTCACGTTGAAAACGTTCGAGACTCGATTCATGCAGCCAAGAACTCGGCGGCAATACCTTCAGTGCGACAGGGCGCTGCAATGATTCTTGAATCGCTTCGTAGACGCGGCCCATGCCACCGCGACCAATCTCGCGCACGATCCGAAAGTCGCCAAGTCGGCGTTGAGTGGAATCCTTGCCTAGTGAGCCGGGCGGCGTCAGCCCCCGGACCTCTTCGCCTGCGTCTGTCCGGGAGCTAACGCCACCCGGCTCGCTAAGTTCGCGAGTGGTCGCCAATTGAATCACTTCGCTGTAGACCTGCTCGATCATGCTGGCAAAGCCCGGCCACTTTGCGACGTACTCGGCCACCGCGAGTTCGCCCGATTCTTCCAATCGCAATTCCATGTCGATGGCCAGCAGTTCGCGCAAGACTTCATCGCGATCTTCCGGCGGGACGCGATCGACGAATTCCAACATCGACGGTGGCTCGATCGCATACCGCGAGTCCTCGAATTCGCGACAGACTTCGTCGATCCGGTATTTGCGGTCAAACAGAGCAACGTCCATGAAGGCAGATCTTGATTTTGTGAATGGCAGGTGAGCTTCGGGCCTCTAATTCCTTGGAATCAGAAATCTGCGAGTTGTGTGACATTGATTAGGAAAATGTCTCGAAGCGATTTCAAAACAAACCTTCAATCAACCGACCCCACCGAGCTTGCCTCGGTGGCTCGCGGGCTTTTGCACTACGGCGGTCATGATTTCGAGTGGTGCAAGGCGTAGTGCAAAAGCCCAAATCCA
>JAYUFI010000324.1:0-2254 GCA_043738805.1 Planctomycetaceae bacterium
CCGCTGAAGTAGGGCAGTGTCCTAAGCCCGACGCGCCAGCGAGTGGTCGAGTTTGGGATCGACCATTCGCTGGCGCGTCGGGCTAAAAATCGGCTTCAAATCTTCAGCGACTCCAGCGGTCCGACCGCGACAGTTGTTGTCATGCCGAGCGGGTATGCGGCGAGCAGTTCGCGGACATCTTTCGTTGTGATTGATCGAAGCGTCTGCATGTCGTCATCGACGGAGCGATATTCTTGGCGAGAGACCCAATTTCCGCCGAGCGATGACAGGCGGCCCATCGGGCGTTCGCTGCGGAGGACGACTCGCGACGAGACTTTGTTCTTCGCGAGTTTGAGTTCATCTTCGCGAATGCCGTTCTGGTTCACGTCGTCGTAGATGCCACGAATCAGCGCGAGGTTTTCTTCGGTCGCTTCGGGATCACAACTGAGATATGTCAAATAAGCACCGCTGCCATCGTGCTCGGCGAAGTCCAAGTCAGCCGCTTCGGCGAAGCCGGGATCAACGATGTCCCAAAACAAGCGGCTGCCTGATCCGTCGCCGACGATGACTGACAGAATCTCGGCCGCGAATCGCAATTTGCTTTGAGCGGACGGCGCGGGAGTCATCTGCATGACGTGCTGTTGCTGGCTTTTTGGTCGTGTGATGATTTTCAAGCCACCCTGCGGGCGAGCCTCGTCGATCGCTCGATATCCTTCACCAGCCGGCCAATGACCGCAATGTTGCTGAGCCAGTTCGACGACTTTGTCCCAATCAGTGTTCCCGGCGACGGCGAGCGTGATGTTGCCGGCGAGATAACGATCATGGTGATACTTTCGCATTTGTTCGCAGGTCAGCGCGGTGATGCTCGCGTTTGTGCCGAGCACACTTTGCCCCAGCGGGTGTCCGGCGAAGTGCGACTGCATCAAGTTCTCATAGGCCAAGAACGACGGCTGATCGTCGTACATACCGATCTCTTCGAGGATGACTTTCTTTTCCATGTTGAAGTCATCGTCTCGCAACGCGGGACGCAGGATTTCTGCGAACAACTCAAACGTGATCGGCAAGTATTCGGGCAGGATTGCTCCGTAGAACAGCGTCCCTTCTTCCGCCGTTGCCGCGTTATATTTCGCTCCGACTTCGTCGAACACGCGGTTCACATCGTCGGCAGAGAACTTCTCGCTCCCCTTGAAGACCATGTGCTCCAAGAAGTGGCTGACGCCAGAAACCTCTGGCGTTTCGTCGCGTGATCCGGTGCGAACGAAAAAGCCCATCGCGACCGAATGGACCGAGGGGTTGAGTTCCGCGATGACTTGCAAGCCGTTGGCGAGTTTGGTTTGGAAGAATTTCATACGAAGACCTTCAAGGAATTCAGCCCACATCGTTTGACTAAGCGAGCGAGGGTGTTAGCCCAATAGCACGTACTTTACGTAAACCGGTTTTTCAAACCGGTCAAAGCGATACACCCGGTTTGAAAAACCGGGCTACGTCACGTTGAGTTGATTCGGGCCGATCGTCAGCACTGTGAAATCGCGAGCCGGGTGCTGATGCACGTAGGCCAGAACGCTCTCGACTGTCAGGGCGTCGATCTCGCGACGGATGTCATCGAGCGTTTGCACGCGTTTGAGGAAGTGCCAATCGCGCGCGATTGAACTGGCTCGTGATGACGTTGATTCTTGCTGCATGATCAATGAACTCTTTGCTCGTGCTTTGCAGCGTTCGAGCTCATGTGATTCGATGCCGTCACCTAACCGCTTGAGTTCACCCAACGTCACGTCGAGTGTCTCCTGAGCACGTTCGGCAGTCGTGCCGGCATAACAAAGGACTCGGCCTTCGTGCTTCATGCTGTTGAGCGAAGCGTTGACCGAATAGCACAAGCCGCGTTTCTCTCGCACTTCGGTGAAGAGCCGCGAACTCATGCCGCCGCTGAGGACTCCGACTGCCGCCCAAGCTTTGTAGTAATCCGGATGTGCGTATTCGATGCCGTCATACGCGATGCCGATATGCGTCTGCGTGGACTCGTGATGAATGTGGCCGAGTCGCTCACCGCGTGGCCCTGTGACGAACTCCGATTCGGGCTTCGTCCCCCAGCCGCCCAATGTTTCCGTCACGACGCCGAGCACTTCGTCCAAATCAACACAGCCGGCGATTCCTAAGATCGCTCCGTTGGGACGCAAGTGACGTTGATAGTGAGCACGCACGGAATCGGGCGTGATGTTCGGCAGGTCTTCGAGGCAGCCCTCCGTTGGTAGGCCCCACGGAGCGTCGTAACAACGAC
>JAYUFI010000325.1:0-2253 GCA_043738805.1 Planctomycetaceae bacterium
TCGGCAGCACCGGCAGAGCTTGAGCGTCTCGCGGCGGATAACCGACTTCATGACGCAACATGGCTTCCTTGCCGAGCACCTCGAAATCAACCCCTTTGATCCGGCTGGCAGTCCCGGCGAAACAGTAATCGACGACGGTGTCGTTCAGGCCCAGCGCCTCAAAAATCTGAGCACCCTTGTACGATTGCAACGTCGAGATGCCCATCTTGCCCATGACCTTGAGCATCCCTTTCTCGACCGCCTTGCGATACGCGGCAACGATCTTTTCGTCGGTCCAGTGATCGCCCAGAGTCCCGTCTTCGCGAGACTGACGCAGCGCCTCAAAGGCCAAATAGGGATTGATCGCGTCCGCACCGTATCCGGCAAGCAAGCAGTGATGATGCACCTCGCGGGCCTCACCGGTTTCGACCACTATGCCGATGCGCGTGCGAAGTTCGTGTCGTACCAAGTGCTGATGCACCGCTCCGATCGCAAGCAGCGCGCTGACCGGCACTCGATCCGGTCCAGTGGACCGATCTGAGAGCACAATCAAACTGAAGCCGGAGTTGATCGCCTGCGTCGCTTCCTGGCAGATGCGTTCGAGGCACCAACGCAACCCCGGATCGCCCTGTGAACGCGGGAAGCTGATATCAATTGTCTTCGTCTTCCAGCCGCGATAGTTCAGGTGCTTGAGCGACGCGAGTTCCTCGTTGGTCAGGATCGGGTTCGGGACCACGAGCCGGTGACATTGTTTCTCGCCCGTGTCGAGCAGATTGCTTTCCGGCCCGATGAAGCATTCCAGCGACATGATCACTTCTTCGCGGATCGAATCGAGCGGCGGGTTCGTGACCTGCGCGAAGAGCTGCTTGAAATAGTCGTAAATCAGCCGCGGTTGGTCGCTCATGCAGGCCAATGCAGCGTCGTTCCCCATCGAACCGAGCGGGTCTTTTTTCGTCTCGATCATCGGAATCAGCATGAACTGCAGCGACTCGGTCGTGTAACCGAACGCCTGCATTTGCTTGAGCAACGCCGATGCTTCGTACCGGGACGGCACGTCGGACTTTGGCAATTCCGCCAGCCGAATCCGCTGGCTCGCGAGCCATTCTTTGTAAGGCCGCTTCGATGCAACCGATTGCTTCAGCTCTTCATCCGGGATCAGCCGCCCTTGTTCAAAGTCGACCAGAAACATCTTGCCCGGCTGCAATCGCCCCTTCGACACGATGTTCTCCGGCGCGATGTCCAACACGCCCACTTCGGACGCCATCACGACTTTGTTGTCCTTCGTGACGTAATACCGACTCGGCCGCAACCCGTTCCGATCTAGCACAGCCCCAATGACATGCCCGTCGGTAAAAGAGATCGATGCTGGGCCGTCCCACGGTTCCTGCAACGCGCTGAAGTATTCGTAGAACGCCCGCTTCTCTGGCGACATCGCGTGATGGTTCTGCCAAGCTTCGGGGATCATCATCATCACCGCTTCCGGCAACGATCGCCCCGCGTGATACAGCAGTTCGAGCGAATTATCGAAGTTACCCGAGTCGGAACAATGAGCCTCGCAAACCGGGAACAGATCTTTCAATTCGTCACCGAACAACGACGATTGCATCATCCCTTGCCGCGCGTTCATCCAATTCACATTGCCACGCAATGTGTTGATCTCGCCGTTATGTGCCATGAAGCGACACGGCTGAGCGCGATCCCAACTGGGAAACGTATTGGTCGAAAACCGCGAGTGAATCATCGCCAGATGACTCTTATAGTCCGGATCGCTCAGATCTTTGAAATAGGGCATCACCTGCGAGGGCATCAACATTCCTTTGTAAATGATGATGCGAGTGCTCAGCGAGCAGATATAAAACTGTAACGCCTCTTTGAGCTTCGATTCGTCACGCAGTTTATGGCTGGCCACCTTACGGATAACGAACAGCTTTCGGTCAAAGCCCGCTTGATCGAGCCCCTCGTCGGCCCCTACGACCAACATCTCCATCGCCGGTTCACAAGCCCGCGCCGACGGACCAATGTTCGCCGCATCAGGATCAGTCGGCACATGCCGCCAGCCAATTAACGTCTGACCCTGTTCAACAATGACAGCGTTGACTGTCTGCTTGCAGATTTCGCGTTCTGTCGGATCTTTCGGTAGAAACACAATCCCCGCGCCATATCGATCACGAGCTGGCAGCGTCGCCTTGAGTTCGTTCTTGGCCACCTTTTCCAAGAACTCATACGGCAGCGCCGTGAGGATACCGGCCCCGTCGCCGGTGTTTTCTTCGCAAC
>JAYUFI010000326.1:0-15912 GCA_043738805.1 Planctomycetaceae bacterium
GGCGGTGGCAGCGTGAGCCAAGTCGGCAGCACCAGCGGCACGTGGAGTTGGTCCGGCACGACAGCGGACGAAGCGAGTCCCTACACGGTCACGATCAAAGCGTTGAACGTGGACGGTTCATCTTCGACGATCTCGTTCACGGTCAACTCGACCGACGTGGCCCCAACGTTCGTGTCGCAGGCACACAACACGATTACGACGGCACAGAATGTGGCGGCGACGAACAGCGGTGTGTTCGCGGATGTGGACGATGCGTTGACGATTGTGGCCTCGCAAGGGACTTTGATCGACAATCACAACGGCACCTGGAGTTGGTCGCAGTTGGGGGTTCCAGCGAACAATGGTACGGTGACGATCACCGCCACCAACGCGGACGGAAAGAGCGCGAATACCACGTTCGCCGTGACTTTCCTTGAAACGGGAGTCGCAGTCAGCGGTGGTGTGGTGACGGTCGGTGATTTTGGGCCGGGGGTCAATAATGCGTTTACCGTGTCGATCGTGGGTGGCAATCTGCGGATTCATGACGCCAATAATCCCATCGCAGCCGGTGCGGGGAGCACTCAAGTTGATCCGAATACGGTGGATGTTCCGCTCGCCGGATTGACCGGGCTCGTCATTAGCGCGGACGGGGGTGATGACTCACTCGATTTGGACTTTGCTGGTGGAAATCCAATTCTGTCGGGTGGCGTTAGCTTTGATGGCGGGGCTGGTTTGCATGATGGGCTGTCGCTGACAAACGTGGGTGCAGCCTTCCCGACGCACACGTACAACTACACCAACGCGCATGACGGCTCGATCGTCCTGAATAACGGGACGACGAACTTCACGGTCAACTATGCCAACTTGAAGCCGATCTCGAATGACGGAACAGCGACCGACATCATCTTCAATCTACCAGCGGGGCCTTCGAGTGCGGTGCTGGAAGATGACGGCACTTCGGGTAATACGTTCTCGCGACTCCGATCAAGCAATGCCTCGTTCGAGACGACCGACTTCGTTAATCCCACCGGCTCACTGACCATCAATCGCGGCAATGTGGCGGACACGCTGACGATCAACGCCGTGCCGGACTTCGATGCCAGCTTGACGGTGGGTTCGCTGGCGAACCCGTTGAACGCGATAACGATCGCGGGCAATGTCACGACGATCGGGAACCAAACCTACAATGGGCCAGTAAATTTAGTCGGTACGCGCACGCTGACCGCCACTGGCGCGAGTAGCGACATCAAGTTCAATGGCACTGTCGATGCGACGACTGCGGGAGTGGATGAACTGACGCTCGTGGCTCTCGACCAGATCGTCTTCTCCGGCAACGTGGGATCGACTAAGCGGCTGGGTAGTTTGACCGCGTCTTTCTTGAACGCCCAAATTTTTCTGGGTGGCAACATCAGCACCGATCGAAGTGGTGGTAAGTCTGGAGCGGTTGATCTTGGCCATTCAGGGGGAATCGTACTCACGAACTCTGTCACGATTGACTCCGAAGATGGGAACGCAAATGGTGGCGACGTGGCTCTCACTTTCACCCCTGTTTCCGCAGATGTCAGTGGCCGTGATTTGAGCATCAACACTAGCACGGGTGCGGGATTCATTGGCGGTCAGATTCTTCTTGGAAACTTCCTCAACGCCGGTGGAGCCTACGTGAATGATCTCACGCTTGATGCCGGTGGCGGCGCAGGTGTCGGTCTGATTTCGGCCTACTCCAGTTCCATCAATCTCGATGAAAGCGGGAACGATACCGGCGATTTCCAAGTCGTTCATGGTAATTTCATCGTCAGTGCCGTTGTGCTTTTGCTGGACACGGAACAAGGAAATAATGGGAGCGCAGGCCAAGTTGATTTCGGTCCTGATGCGTTCGGTGGTGGTAGCTTCGAGATGTTGAGTCTGTCTGTGAACACCAGCACGACAGCGCCGAGCAAGCAAGCGGGCAACGTGACATTCAGCAATGCAGACATCCTAGGAAAACATCTGCTGAACTTGACCGTCACGGCGATCGGGCCGGTTGCTGCAAACGATGGAACGGTCACGTTCAATGATGCAGTAACGCTCGCGAGCACTGGCAACCTGCTGGTGAATTCAGGTGCTGTGAGCTTGCCGAACGCGGCTTCGGACTTGACGACCAGCGGCGGCGGTAGCGTCACGATTAATTCTTCGGCGGGCATTGCCTTCGGCTCCGGTGCGAGCATCAATTCCGGTGTCGGCAATACGACGCTGGCGGCTGGCGGAGCGATTACCACTGATGCGGTTGGCACGGACATCACCGCCACGAATGCCTCGCTGAGTGCGGGTGCGGCCGGAATTGGAACGCTCTCGAATCCGCTGCGGCTCAGTGTTGACACGTTGGTCACGAATACCAACGGTGTTGTTGATGGCAACCAATTCTTAGTCGAGGCAGACTCGCTGACCATCGGTGCGAACGATCTCGACGCCGGGACGGCAACGATCACATTGGCGAGCGGCACGTTCCTGACAACGGCGGCGGGTTCCATTCTCAGTCCAACCGTGGTGGCCAACGGCGCGACGCTCGGCGGCAATGGGACCGACAGCGGCACGGTCAATGTGCAGAGTGGCGGAACGGTCTCACCGGGTCCGACGACGGCGGTACTCAACACCGGCAGCGTGACATTCGTCGCGGGTGCGAACTTCAATGCTGAGGTCAACGGGAATGTGGTGGGGACGGCTTACGATCAACTCAACGTCACCGGTACGGTCAATCTGGGTGGCGCGACGTTGAATACGAGCGGGACGGTGCCGTCGGTGTCGGGGCAGACGATTGTGCTCATCAACAACGACGGCAGCGATCCAGTTGTGGGGACGTTTGCGGGGCTCGCGGAAGGGGACACGGTCTTCATCAACACGCACGGCTTCAAGATCTCGTATGTCGGCGGGACCGGCAACGACGTGACGTTGACGCAGTTGATTCAGGTGACGTTGGTCGTCTCGCCGCTGAGCATCAACGAAGATGCACCGGACTTGTTTGTCTTCACGTTTACTCGCGATGGCATTCTCGACGTGATGACCGTGAACTATGCCATCACCGGCTCGGCCACGTTTGTCACGGATTACACGCAGCAAACTGCGGGGACATTTAATGGTGTAACAGGGACCGTTGTCTTCGGGTTCGGTCAGACTACTGCGATCGTCTACATTGATCCGAAGCAAGATTCGATCATCGAGCCGAACGAGACTGTGACGCTGACGTTGTTGCCGGGATCAAACTATGTCCCGGCAATTCCGAACACGGCGACGGCGACGATCATTGATGACGACACCAACGTGTCGCTCGCGGTGTCACCAGCTTCGGTGTTCGAAGACAGCGGTACGAGCATCAATTACACGTTTACTCGAGCAGGGGTGTTGAGCAGTCCGCTGACGGTCGGCTTCTCTGTGAACGGGAGCGCGACGTTCGGCAGCGACTACACGCAAAGCGGTGCGGCCTCGTTTGCGAACGGTGTCGGGTCGGTGACGTTCTTGGCGAACTCGGCAACGGCGGTCGTGTCAATTACGCCGAGCATCGACAGCACGATTGAGCCGGATGAGACGGTGGTTCTCGGACTGTCTTCGGGAGCGGGCTACAACGTTGTTTCGCCGAGCGTCGCGACGGGAACGATTCTGAACGACGACGTAATTCCGGTGCCCTCGGTCACGGTGGCGGTCTCGCCGGCCAGCGTGCTGGAAGACGGTAACGCGAATCTCGTTTACACGTTCACTCGCACACTGACGACTGATCCGCTGACGGTGAACTTCACGATCGGCGGCGGAGCGACGTTCGCCACTGATTACACGCAGTCGGGAGCGGGGACGTTCAACGGTTCGACAGGAACGATCACGTTTGGTTTCGGTCAGAGCACAGCAACGATCACGGTTGATCCGCAGAGCGACAACATCGTCGAACCGGACGAGTCGGTCGTGCTGACGGTTGTCGCCGGATCGGGCTACAACGTCGGCGGCAGTAATGTCGCGACGGGGACAATCACGAATGACGACGCGAGCGTTGCGATTGCTGTCTCGCCAGCGAGCGTGGCGGAGGACGGCGTTCCGAATCTCGTTTACACGTTCACTCGCGCAGGCGCGACGACGAATGTGCTGACGGTCAACTTCAATGTCGGTGGCTCGGCGACATTCGCGAACGATTACTCGCAGTCGGGAGCCTCATTGTTCAACGGCTCGCACGGCAACGTGACCTTTGCCGCCGGTTCAAGCACGGCGACAGTGACCGTTGATCCGACCGCCGACAGCCTCGTCGAAGCGGACGAAACGGTAATCCTCACGATCACAGGCGGCACGGGATACTTGATTGATCCGGTCAGCAGCGTGACGGGGACGATCTTAAACGATGATATCGTGGTGTTGCCGAGCGTGACTGTTGCGGTCTCGCCCGCGAGCGTCGGCGAAGACGGTTCGGCGAATTTGATTTACACGTTCACGCGAACTTCAGTCAGCGATCCGTTGACGATCAACTTCACCGTCGGTGGCGCGGCGACGTTCACGACCGACTACAAGCAATCGGGGGCCGGGACGTTCACAGGAACAACAGGGACGGTCACGTTCGGCTTCGGTCAGAGCACGGCGATTGTGACGGTCGATCCCAAAGCCGATTCGATCATTGAACCGGATGAAGATGTCGTGCTCACGGTCGTTGGTGGCGCGGGCTACAACGTCGGTGGCAGTAACATTGCAACGGGAACAATTTTGAACGACGACGGTATCACGCCGGTCGTAACGGTCGCGGTTTCTCCGGCCACTGTGGCCGAAGACGGAGCCGCGAATTTGATTTATACCTTCACGCGAGTCGGTGCGCTCGGCGGGGCGCTGACCGTGGACTTCAGCGTCGGTGGCTCAGCGACCTTCACGACCGACTACAAACAGTCGGGAGCCGGTACGTTCAACGGCAGCGCCGGCAAGGTGACGTTCGGCTTCGGTCAATCAACGGCAACTGTCGTGGTCGATCCGAAAGCAGACGCACTCGTCGAAGGAGACGAAAGCGTCGTCCTGACGGTGCTCAGCAGCGCGAACTACAACGTTGGCGTCGGCAACACCGCAACCGGAACGATCATCGACGACGATGCCAGCGTGACGTTGGCGGTCTCGCCCAGCAGTGTGACCGAAGACGGCGCGGGCAACTTGGTCTACACGTTTACTCGCACCGGAGCGATCACGAGTGCGTTGACGGTGAAGTTCAATGTTGGCGGAACCGCGACGTTCAATACCGATTACACACAGTCGGGAGCGTCGTTGTTCAACTCCGCGCACGGCAACGTGACCTTCGCTGCGGGCATGAGCACTGCGACGGTGACGCTCGACCCGACAACTGACGGTGTCGTCGAACCAGATGAAACGGCGATCCTCACGCTCACGAGCGGAACCGGTTACGTCATCAATTCGCCGAGTGTCGCGACGGGCACGATCCTCAACGACGATGTGGACATCATTCCGGATGTGTCGGTCGCGGTCTCCCCTGCGAGTGTGCTCGAAGACGGTGCGGCGAATCTGATCTACACGTTCACACGCACTTCGGTCAGCGATCCGTTGACGATCAACTTCAACGTCGGCGGATCGGCAACCTTCACGGCTGATTACAAACAATCGGGAGCGAGCACGTTCAATGGAAGCGCGGGCAAAGTTATCTTCGGTTACGGACAAAGTACCGCGATCGTGACCATTGATCCGAAAGCCGACAACACGATTGAATCGGACGAAACCGTTGTGCTCACGGTCGCCAGTGGCAGCGGCTACAACGTCGGCGGCAGTAACGTCGCGACGGGAACGATCACCAACGATGACGGCGTCACGCCGACGATCACGGTCGCCGTCTCGCCCGCGAGTGTGCTCGAAGATGGCTCGGCGAATTTGATCTACACGTTCACTCGCACCGGTTCGCTCAACATCCCCGTGAAGGCGTACTTCGATATCACGGGCTTAGCCACCTTCACCACCGACTACAAACAATCGGGAGCCGCCACATTCACCGGCACGACCGGGTCGATCTCGTTCGGCTCAGGCCAGAGTACGGCGATCATCACCATTGATCCGAAGGCCGACAGCATCGTCGAGTCTGATGAAGACGTTGTGCTGACTCTGCAAAGCAACGCGAACTACATCGTCGGCCTCAGCAACACCGCGACGGGCACGATCGTCAACGACGACTCGGCAGTGACCGTCTCTGCGTCACCGCTCAATGTTTCCGAAGACGGCAGCACGAACCTCGTCTACACGTTCACTCGCACCGGAGCGATCACGAATGTGTTGACAGTCAACTTCAATGTCGGTGGCACGGCGACGTTCGGAAACGATTACGCTCAATCCGGTGCGTCCTTCTTCAACACCTCTCACGGTAACGTCACCTTCGCCGCGAACTCCGACACTGCGATGGTCACGATCGACCCGCTCGCTGACACTACCGTCGAGCCCGACGAAACAGTCATCCTCACGATCACCAGCAGCAACGCCTACACGGTCAACTCGCCGAGTGTTGCGACGGGGACGATCTTGAACGACGACAACATCGTCTTGCCGACCATCAACGTCAGTGTCTCGCCAGCCAGCGTTGCCGAGAACGGCTCTACCAACTTGGTCTACATGTTCACACGCACGTTGACGATTCCCGATCCACTGACGATCGCCTTCACCGTCGGTGGCACCGCGACATTCGTGACGGATTACACTCAATCCGGAGCTAGCAGTTTCACCGGGAGCACCGGTACGATCACCTTTGGCTTCGGCCAATCGACCGCGATCCTCAGCATCGCGCCACAAAGCGACAGCACGCCGGAGTCCGATGAAGACATCCTTATCTCCATCTTCAGCAGCCTCGCGTACAACATCGGCGGCAACAACTCGGCGACGGGGTTGATTCTCAACGTTTGAGCGTAGCACAGTGGCTCGCCTGTGGTTTCGTAGCCCGGTTTTTCAAACCGGGTCGCTCGTTGCGGCTCCCGTTCGCCCGGTTTGAAAGACCGGGCTACGGGTCGGTCGTTCTGCCACTTTGACACGGCGAGCGACAATCAAACGGCATTCGCGTGACGCCAAAATGGCATCGCGTTCTTTGAACCGTTTGCGGCGGCTCTCTAAGTCACGTCAAAATCAAACGTTATGAGCCTTGAGAAACACTCGGTTCGCTGGCACGAGCCTTGCTTTCGCTACTGCGATCCTGTTGCGATCAAGAACTAACTAGCTCATAGAGGAGTCGTGCGATGGCTGTCGCTGAAAAGATTATCGGAATCGACTTGGGAACAACGAACTCGGTCGTTTCCATCATGGAAGGTGGCGAGGTCAAGGTCATCGCCAACCTCGAAGGGAACCGACTGACTCCGAGTATTGTGGCATTTACGGACAAGGGGGACACATTGGTGGGCGATCCCGCTCGCCGACAGGCGGTGACGAATCCGACCAACACGATCTATTCGATCAAGCGCTTCATGGGACGTCGTCACAGCGAAGTCGCGTCGGAAGAGAAGCTGGTTCCGTACAAAGTCGTCGGCGGTGCCAGCGACTACGTCAAAGTCGAAGCGGGCGGGAAGACTTATACGCCGTCAGAGATCTCGGCGATGGTTCTTCGGAAGTTGAAGGAAGCGGCCGAAAGCTATCTGGGTCATAAGGTCAACAAGGCGGTGATCACTGTCCCAGCCTACTTCAATGATGCTCAACGACAGGCGACGAAAGACGCCGGGCAGATCGCTGGCCTGGAAGTCTCACGCATCATCAATGAGCCGACAGCGGCTGCGTTGGCCTACGGCCTGGAGAAAAAGAAAGACGAGAAGATCTGCGTCTTCGACCTCGGCGGCGGCACATTTGACGTGTCGATTCTGGAGGTGAGCAACGAACTCGTTGAGGTGCTCAGCACGAGTGGCGACACGCATCTGGGCGGCGACGACTTCGATGAAGTGCTGATTCATCACATCGCCGCGCAGTTCCAAAAGGACAACGGCATCGACCTGCGTAAGGACGCGATGGCCTTACAACGTCTGCGCGAAGCCGCCGAGAAAGCCAAAAAAGAACTTTCCTCGCTGCAAAATTCAGAGATCAATCTGCCGTTCATCACGGCCGATGCCAGCGGGGCCAAGCATCTGCAAATGACGATCACGCGGTCAGATTTTGAAAAGATGGTCGACCATCTCATCGAGCGCTGCCGCAATCCGGTCGAGAGCGCGCTGCGAGATGCGAAGCTCAAGCCCACCGATATCGACGAGGTCGTGCTCGTCGGCGGTTCGACACGCGTTCCGAAGGTTCAAGACTTCGTCAAGAAGATTTTCCAAGGCAAGGAGCCCCACAAGGGCGTGAACCCGGACGAGGTCGTCTCGATCGGTGCGGCCATTCAGGGTGGCATCATCACCGGCGAAGTGACCGACGTTGTGCTGATGGACGTCTCGCCGCTGTCGCTCGGCCTGGAGACAGAGGGCGGTGTGTTGACGGTGCTCGTCGAACGCAACACGACGATTCCGACCACGAAGAAAGAAACCTTCTCAACGGCTGCGGACAATCAACGAGCAGTCACGGTCAGCGTCTATCAGGGCGAGCGTCCGATGGCAAAAGACAACCGGCTGCTCGGACAATTCAATCTGGAAGACATCCCTTCCGCACCCCGTGGTGTTCCGAAGATTGAGGTGGCGTTTGACATTGATGTGAACGGCATTTTGAAGGTGTCGGCCAAAGATCTCGGCACCGGTAAGGAGCAGTCGGTTCGCATTGAAAACACCGGCGGCCTGTCGAAGGAAGAGATCGAGAAGATGAAACGTGATGCCGAAGCTCATGCCAAAGAAGACCAAGAGCGGAAGAAGTTGGCTGAGGCGAAGAACAAAGGCTCGACGATGGCCTATGAGGCTGAAAAGCAGCTCAAGACAAACGGCGACAAGCTAGATGCCGCCTCCAAAGAAGCGATCGAGTCCAACGTCAGCAAGCTCAACGAAGCTCTGAAGACTGACAACGTCGATCAGATCAACACTGCGATGACGGGACTCGAACAAACCCTGCACGCGATGGCCGAGCATCTTTACAAGAGCGCGGGACCGCAACCCGGAGCCGAGGGCGGAGCGCCCGATGCTGGTGCCGGTCCAAAGCCCGGCGGCGACGACAACGTCATCGATGCGGAGTTTGAGAAGAAGTAGTGCAAGTTCGATTTCATAGCCCGACCACAACAGCTCGCCACAGTCACCGGATTGCGGCGAGTTGTTGTTTTTTCAGGAGGCCGTGAACTCAAGCGAGAACTCACTGTTCCAACACGACATTCTTCAAGAACTGAATCGCTCGCGTCACATCACCCGGCTTGTCGTCGCCCGACGTGCGATCGACCGTGATCCAGCCGTGATAGTCCGCCTCTCCGAGCAGCGCGAGCAGTTCGATCCAATCGACCTCGCCGCGGCCCAGAACGGTCTCTTGGCCGGAGCCGTCGATGTCTCGCAGCCCGTCACGAGCGGTGATGTGCAGCACGTCTTTATGCAGCAGTCGAAACGCCTCGATCGCGTTCCGCGAATTCATGGCGAAGATCGCGGGATCGAAGTTGATGCCGACGAGCCCCTCTTTGATCTGATCGAGCAACGACTTCATCTCCGCAGCGGCATCGCGAGTCGGCGTGATTAGCAGCGTCGTCCCGACTCGGTTGCCGTGCCGAGCGATGTCGTTGAGCACTTCGACGAGCACTTTGTACTCGTTCGATTCTTTATCGGCGGGAATCGCACCGACGCGCGAAATCACATGCGGCACGCGCAGCTGATACGCAAAGTCCATCGCTCGTTTGACGGCGGTGACTCGATCTTCCAGTTGTTCCTGGTCGTAGAAACTGCGTCGCGTCGGAAACAGCAGCGAGGCGATCGTCACCCCCTCGACTTCCATTTCATGCAGCAACTGCCGCCTGCCGCTCTCCGACAAATCCGACGGACGCAACTCGTTGCGGACATCAAACTGAATTCCCATCGCACCGATCTCGACCGCAGCGCGAATGATTTTGCGAACCGGCTGCGACAAACAATGCGACGCAACAGCCAAACGAAGCGGAACCATCAAGCTTGCTCCTCACCGAAGTTGTCGGGACACTCAAAACATAAAGCGGCAACGCCGCAATCAAATAACCAAGTTCCAAATTCCAATGACCAAGGAATGTCTAAATCCCAAACTCCAACGCTTGAGTTCCAAATACGCACGCAAAAAACGCGCATGTTTCGGACAAAGACTCGATTTGTCTTAGCTGCTCTTCACGTTCTTTGCACCTTTGCATTGAACCCTTCCCAACAATCGGCTCGGTTTGAGTACTTAGGCGATGTCCACAAGCGAAGTGTGCCTCGTTGCCAAGTTCGCTGCAAATCACTGACCTGCGTTTTCAATACCAGCACGGCTCGCTAGCGAGTCGTTAATCTCGTCGTGGGCGGCACCACTCGCTGGCGCGTCGTGCTAGTTTTGAAACAACTTCTATAAAGTTCTATAAAGGTTGCCCCGTGGTTCCACTGCAACAGCTCATCGACTTCCTGCGTGAATTCGCACCGCTCGACTTGGCGGAAAGCTGGGATAACGTCGGGTTGTTGATCGGTGATCCAGCCAGCGAAGCGACCTCCGTGTTGACCTGCTTGACGCTGACTCCGAACGTCGCCGAAGAGGCGATCGCTCGTCAGGCACAACTGATCGTCACTCATCATCCCGTCTTGTTTCGCCCGGTGAAGCAACTCACGACGATGACGACCGAAGGCCGCATGTTGCACTCACTGATCCGAGCCGGCATCGCGGTCTACAGTCCGCATACGAGCTATGACAGCGCGGCTGACGGAATCAATCAACAACTGGCTCGATTGTTTGATCTGAGCGACATTCACCCGCTCCGCTCGCATCCTTCCGAATCTCAACCAACAGAAAACGTTGCCGATGATGGTGTCGATCAAGCGGTCGGTTCGGGCCGCTGGGGACGTTTGCTGAGTCCGATCTCTTTGCGAGAGCTGATTGAAAAGACCAAGACAGTGCTCGGCATCTCGCAGTTGCAGTACGTCGGCGATCTCGAACGCACAGTAACGAAGTTGGCAATTGCGTGCGGTGCGGCTGCCGAGTTTCTGACTGATGCCGCTCGTTACGGTTGCGAAGTGCTCCTCACGGGCGAGGCACGATTTCATGCGTGCCTCGAAGCCGAAGCCGCCAACATCGCGATGATTCTGCCCGGCCACTATGCCACGGAACGTCCTGCGATGTCGCAGCTCGCGACGATCTTGAAGTCACGATTCCCCGAACTGACCGCTCAGGCCAGCGTGAGTGAAAGCGATCCGGTGAAGTTTGGTTGAAGCGAGTCGTTTGACATGATCTATCTCGACAATCACGCCACGACGCGCGTCGCTCCGGAAGTGTTGCACGCCATGTTGCCGTATTTCACGGAGGAGTACGGCAACGCTGCGAGCGTCAATCATGCGTTCGGTTGGCGAGCAACCGAAGCGGTCGAACGGGCTCGTGAGCAAGTGGCGCGACGATTGAATTGTCCGGCAGATTGGATCGTCTTCACCAGCGGTGCGACGGAGGCGAACAATCTCGCGATCAAGGGGATCGTCACTTCGCGCAGTCTCGTAGGGCGGTTTTCCAAACCGTCCAAGCAATCGGCTTCCATGACTTCGCTTGAGCAACCCGGTTTGGAAAACCGGGATACGAAAACAGCGGTGCCGCACTTCATCACGAATGCTGCTGAACATCATTCGGTGCTTGATGTCGCGCAGCGGTTACAACGAAACGGCATCGACGTGACTCTGTTGCCAGTCGATCGTTTTGGCCAAGTCGATCCGCAACAAGTCGCGGACGCGATCAAACCGGAGACGGTGTTGGTTTCGGTAATGCTCGCGAACAATGAAGTCGGAACACTCAATCCGATCGAAGACATCGGGCGAATTTGCCGTGAGCGAAATGTGTTGCTGCACTGCGACGTCGTGCAAGCGTTTGGCAAGTTGCCGATTGACTTGTCGCAGTTGCCAGTCGATCTGCTCAGTCTCACGGCTCATAAACTTCATGGGCCGAAAGGTGTCGGCGCGCTCGTCGTCCGTCGTGATCACCGACGCATTCCGATCGAACCGCTCTTTGATGGTGGTGGACACGAGCAACATCTTCGCAGCGGGACATTGCCGGTGCCGTTGATCGTCGGCTTCGGAGCCGCGTGCGAATTGACGTCGGACATGCAGTCCATCGCCGATCGAATGCGGTTGCTGCGCGACCGACTTTGGCAACGGCTGCAAAACGAACTGAGCGGTTTGACGCTCAACGGCCATCTCCTCACCGAACGGCTGCCACATAATCTCAATATCAGTGTTGCGGGAGTTGACGGTGAAGCGTTGATGACGAGTTTGAAGAGCATCGCCGTCAGTTCGGGATCGGCCTGTTCGACTGCCGAGCCCGAACCAAGTCACGTGCTGCGCGCGATGGGCGTCAGCGAACCGCTCAGCCGCGCGAGCCTGCGGTTTGGACTCAGCCGCTATTCCACCTCAGCAGAGATCGACGCAGCCGTAGAAGAAGTCGTCACCGTCGTGTCACGCCTTCGCGGTTAAACGATTGTCCGAAACCTCTCATTCGGGACTGTGATCGGCATATTTGTCCACAAATTTCATGTGGATCGGTAGAACGGCTCTCCAGGGCCGTTCGGTCGGGCCAGGAGACCCGACCTCACGATTAGTGCTGCGTCACTCGAAACAGTCCGACCGCCAGATGACCTCCGAAACCGAGTGACAGCTTCATGACGTTTCGCAATCGTGCTGGACGAGCAACGTTTGGGACGTAGTCGAGATCGCACCGCAGATCAGCGGTTTGCAGGTTGACGGTCGGTGGCGCGAGTTGATCTCGCAACGCAAGCAGAGTGATCGCTGTCTCGACACTCCCTGCGGCTCCGAGCAAATGGCCGATTGCTCCTTTCACGCTCGAACAGAGGACTCGATCCGCATGAGACCCGAACGCGGTCCGCACAGCTTGTGTTTCGGCCACATCGTTCGCGCGAGTTGCTGTGCCGTGCAGGTTGATGTAGTCGATGTCGTGTGGTGAAACATCCGCTCGTCGCAGCACGTCTCGAATCAGCCATGCGAGACTCGCTCCGTCGGGTTCCATCTGAGTGATACCGCTCGGGTCGTTCGCCATACCACCGCCGATGAACTCGGCATAAATCGAAGCTCCGCGCGCTTGAGCGAATTCAAGCCGCTCAAGCACGAGCACGGCGGCTCCTTCACCGATCACGAATCCGGAACGATCAGCATCAAACGGCCGACAGGCTCTTGTTGGATCGTCAAACCCGCGAGCCATGACTCCCAATCGTTGAAAAGATCCGAGAACGATCGGCACGAGGGACGCATCGGTGCTGCCGGCCAAGACAATGTCAGACTCGCCCGCCCGAATCAAATCAACTCCGCGAATGATACTGACCAAACCGGTCGCACAAGCCGCGACCGGACAGAGCGACGGGCCTCGCAGATCAAACATACTGGCAACCGACCGGACGGCAGCATCCGGTCCAAGTTGATTCCAGTCGATCGCGGCGGATGCACCATCATCAATATCAATTGCCGATCTCGATGAACGGAACGCGCGAGCAAAACTTCGCAGTCCGACTTTGCTCGTGCCAATGACGCAGCCGCAACGATCAGCGATTTCCGACAGAGATCGTTCGCTCAGGCCGGAATCATGAATCGCTTCTTGAGCGGCGATGGTCGCTAACTGAATGACCGGCTCGATGCGTATGGGGGCGTCATCGTCAAAACGTGAGGGTCTCGCGTACGGCGCTCCGGCGAATCGGGTTCCGCTTGGAAGCGGCTCATCGAGGTCATCGGCGTTCAACCAACGTACGGCTCTGTCGCCGTTGCGGATCGCATTCCACGATGCTTCTCGCGAGGCGGCAAGCGGTGTCACCAAGCCGATACCGGTCACGACAACTCGCTGGCGAAGGGGCGATTTGAATGAATGGGTTGCGGAGGTATTCATCGTCCGAACAAAACCACTCAGTTGCGGCGGCTGGAACGACAGACGGCAAACAACGCCCCGCCGAACAGCACCAGGACGAGAGCCGCATCAATGTAAGAGTTATTCGTGCTTTGCGTTTTGACTCCCGTGCTCGGTGCCTGAGCGAACGCAATTCCATCAACGCTCGACAGCGACCCCAACGAGAGACACAAAGCCAAACAAAGCCAAACGGTGAAGAACAATCGGCGTGGCATCACGGCTTCAGCCTCGTCATGCGGGGAAGGTTTGATGGACGCGGGCATCTTGGCAGAGACCGGCAGAATGTGCCACAGAAGACCGGCGGATTGATCATTGGGGATCTCCCAACGGTGTTGACTCGTGTGTCAAATCAGCCGCTGGACGCTCGCCCACGGTTTGAATTTGCTGAACCGTGGGCGAGCGTCCGACGGCTGATCTCTGCAATCGCTTTTCTCGTTATGACCGATTCGCTCGGCAGCCGATAAGCAGATCGAGAGTCTTGGTTTTCCGGGGGGACATACCATGCTGATTCGCGGATCGCGACGTTGGTCGTTGTTGGGACTGATGGTTTTAGGGACGCTGATTCCGTCAGTCAGCGAAGCGGGACTTTTTCCATTTCCTTGGCATCGAAATGCTCCGCCCAGAATGACGCAGCGACGAGCCGAGCAGGAATCTGAGTACGCCGATCGGGCCTGCGATCCGATTGGAGCCAGACAAGTCACGAAGCATGGCAAGCAATGGCCACCGTATCCTCGCCCCACAGGTCCGGCGAATTTACCGAGCCACTTGTACCACGCCGCGCACTATTGGCCGTATCCGTACACTTGTGAAGATCGCGAGTTTGTTCGGGCTTTATCGGGGGCGCAGGTGAGCAATGGTTGGATCACCATGACCACGCTTTACGACTACCACTTCGAGCCGGACACGCACCAACTCAATCCTTCCGGACGAATGCAAGTCCGTTGGATTTTGGAGAACGCGCCGGCTCGGCATCGGTACATCTTTGTGCAAGCGGCGGTCGATCAATCCGCTAGCGAAACACGAGTCGCGATGGCGAAGAACGAGGCGGTCGCATTGATCGGAGATGAGCAAGTTCCGCCGGTCTTGATTCGTGTGGCGAGTCCAGTGGGACGCCCAGCCGAAGAGATCGACGTGATTCGCCGCCTCGAGCGTGAATCGACTCTCAAGCCGCGAATCACACCGCCGGTCGGAACTGCCACGAGTGGCTCAGCAGCAGCAAGCAGCAAATAGCAATGGGGCTGAACCAGCAGGACGCTGGCTCGACGGAAATGGCTATGCAAAGCGGTTCAACAGCAGTTCTGCCGATCCTCGAACGCGATGCGGTCTCGACGTTGCCACGCAGCGCGCCACCGGAGTTGTTTACCGATTTGTTCTCCGAATTATCCGACGATACTCGCAGTTTTTTGGCCGATTCTGACGTTGCCACACTCGGCATTAAAACGGATGCCGGAGCACCGCAACATGCTCCGAAAGCGCCACAGACATTGAAGGAGAGCGGGCTCAGCCGGATGCAAATTTGCGAGCTGATTCTGAAGCAGATTTACTTACACGGAAATCTGCTCGGAGTCGATATCGCCAAGAACGCGCGGCTGCCGTTCAATCTGATTGATGAAAGTCTGCGATTCCTCAAGGACGAAAAGTGCATTGAGGTTTCATCGGGGGATTTCATCGGACGGGCGTCTTACCGGTTCAACTTGACCGATCTGGGACGCACACGAGCGCGTGAGGCGTTCGAGCAATGTCGTTACGTTGGTCCAGCTCCCGTGCCGTTGGAAGCGTATGTCGCGCAGTGCAAGCTGCAATCGGTCGCGGGAATCAAATGCGATTCCGAACGACTGCTCGAAGCGTTTCAGGGGATGATCGTCGGGCCGCAGTTGCTTGATGAACTCGGACCAGCCGTGTGCAACGGCCGTTCGATTTTTATTTACGGGCCGCCGGGAAACGGCAAGTCATTGGGCGCGCGCGGACTCGGAAAGTTCCTCA
>JAYUFI010000327.1:0-5952 GCA_043738805.1 Planctomycetaceae bacterium
GGGGCTAACGCCCTCCGGCTCGCTTAAAACAATTCCAAGAGAAAGACCTGCCATGAGCGACGGCTCAGTGAGTCACGTTTTTGATCCCAGCCAAGTCGAACTCCTCTTCGTCGATGACGACGACGAATTTCGTAGCACTGCCGCTCGGCGGTTCGCTCGGCGCGGCTTTCATGTGCAAGAGGCACCTGGTGTCAACGATGCACTCCGGCTGTTACAGGATCGACAGTTTGACGTCGTGGTGTCGGATATGGCCATGCCCGGACTGACGGGACTCGACCTCTTGCAACGCATCAAGGAATTGTCCCCGGACTGTGAAGTCCTCCTGCTGACCGGCGAAGCGACCGTCGAGGTCGCCGTGCAGGCGATGAAGCTGGGGGCGTATGACTTTCTCTCGAAACCATTCTCGCTCGGTGAACTCGAAACGCTCATCCAAAAGGCATACGAGCGGCGGCGGCTCAGCCAAGAGAACGTGCAACTGAAGGCCGTGCTCGAACGCAGCCAGCCGAAGTTGCAGATGATCGGCGAATCGCCCGCGATGCAGGAGGTCTTCAAGCTGATCGCGAAGGCCGGTCCCAGCGACAAAGCGATCCTGATTCAGGGCGAAAGCGGCACCGGCAAAGAGTTGGTTGCACGCGCATTGCACGAACACAGCTCGCGAGCGGGCAGACCGCTGATCTCAATCAACTGCACTGCACTGACCGAGACGTTGCTCGAAAGCGAACTGTTCGGCCACGAAAAAGGTGCGTTCACCGGAGCCGTCGTCGCCAAGCCCGGACTGTTCGAGTTGGCCGATGGCGGCACGCTGTTCATCGACGAGATCGGTGAGATGCCCGGCGTGATGCAGGCAAAACTGCTGCGCGTGCTGCAAGACGGCTCAATGCGCCGTGTCGGCTCGCTGCAAGAGCGTCGCGTGAACGTGCGAGTCATCACGGCGACGAATCGCGACCTCTCTGCCGAAGTCGCCGCTCACCGCTTCCGCGAAGATTTGTTCTACCGCATCAACGTCATGTCGCTCGACCTGCCGCCGCTGCGAGTGCGTCACGGCGACATCACGCTGCTCGTGAATTACTTCCTCGGCTCCGGCTGGCAGATTGCTCCGGATGCGCTGCGGGTGCTCGAAACGTACAACTGGCCGGGCAACATTCGGCAGCTTATCAACGTCATCGAACGCGGGAAAATTCTCGCCGACGATCGATTTATCACGACCGACGAACTGCCGGCTGTCGTTCTGCATCCGGCGACAACGGTCGGAACCACGACCTCCACGATGGCGACAATCCCGGCCGCACTCGTTGACGACGGAACGCTGTCCGCGATCGAGAAGGCTCGCGTCGTCGACGTCATGCAGAAACAAAAAGGGAACAAGAGCCGTGCGGCTCAAGTCCTGGGCATCTCGCGCCGGTCGTTGTACCGGTTGTTGGAGAAGTACAACTTGGACGGAAACAATTCACAGGCCGAGCCAACCAAGAATGACGAATGACCGTCATTTCAAGTCTGAAGGTTGAAGAACGTCGCGGGGATCGCACCGAAGATTAGAGGTCATGTGCGCGACTGATGTGACTCACGTAGCTCGCTCGCCCCATTCGTCCAATGAAGACAATGGCATCACGCCTTCGCACAGTTCGCGAAGACAGCCTCACCACGAGACCAGCGCGAGGCGGCATGAGGCGTGGCAAGCGCGGTCGCCAGCGCGTCGTTGAGTTCGTAGGTATCGCCGTCGAATCCAGCGAGGCGCAATCCTTCACTAAGTCCGTCGGACATTCCTATCTGGATTTGCTCGTCGACATTAGAAGTGCAAGCGGACGAGGTTTTTTCATTCTCCCCGCAGGCTCCGTCTCCAGCACAGGGACACGAAGAGCACAATCGTCGACAAGCAATCGGACGGTTTGTGAAGGTTAGGCAATGGCCATCCTTAGTGTGCAACGGGCAGTTGATGCCGGCTTGCGGGAACTCTTCCGCTACGACAAACCGAGCACGGCGAGCATTCAGCACAGCCAACTCGCGAATCAACTGCAGCTCCGATTTGGGATAGCTGCGTTCTAACTCGGCGGTGATCGCGAAAACTTCTGGCGCAGTAACCGCGATTTGGTGCGGTCGTGTGTTCGGACAGCTCTTGGCAACGTCTGAGTGCATTCGTTGAGCGGCTTGTTCTAGAACCGCATTCGCGCCGGCTTCCAGTTCGGTGGCGATTGCCAGCGGAGTCTCCGCTGACCGAGGCTGACGTGCGTGTCGCGCGACAACTCGGCGAGCCAAATTTGCGGCCCACGGTCGCAAACGCATCCCCGACAGCGCTGGCAAATCCCAACCAGTCGCAGGACGAGCAGCCCCGCCGTTCCAACCAGCGAACGCGACACTGTAAAACATCAGCGCGAACGCGGTCACAACAACGAACATCACCAACGCCAGAGAAATGATCGGTAGCCACAACATGATGAGCCCCCCCCCGCGCGGCGTTGAACGATTCTTCGTTTTGGCTTTGTTTGCTGCGACGACTCACGCCGGAGAAGTCATCGCACAGCTAAAAACAAGCAAGCCATGTGCCGCCTCCGGAAAGTAGCCCTGTCGCTCCGCGACAGGACTGCCGAATGTCGCACGAGCTTCGATCGCATCCGTACTTTCCAATGTCTTGTGCTCCTCGGCTGCCTTGCCGCGGAGCGACAGGGCTACTTTTCTTCGTGCGACATCGCTCGCGCCGCGCGCGAGTTGGCACGAAAGGTGGGCGAACTCACGCAAATTCTGTCGAACAATAACGATCGAACGCACTCTCATCGCTTTGGAACGTGCATTGCGACATCGGCGGCGGCTGATTGATCGAGGTGAGAGGGGGGCGGATGCGACGTCGAACTTTATTGAAGTGGATTAGCGGTTGTCTGGGAACTCTGTGCGCCTCCGTCGTGGGCATTCCGGGGGTGAGCTTCGTGTTGCAAGCACTGCGGAGGAGCGGCTCGGACGGTGATCGCGTGCGGCGAGTTGCTCGGCTCAAGGATCTTCCGGTCGGCAAGCCGGTCGCAGTGCCCATTCTCGGTGCGCGTGAAGATGCTTGGACCGTACACCCGGACGAAGTGCTTGGCCGCGTGTGGCTCGTGCGGCGAAAAGCTGAAGCGAAGGAGGGCGCGGAAACGCCCCCACAAGTCATGGCCTTCAGTGCGACTTGCCCGCATCTGGGCTGCGCCGTGCAGCATGATGCCAAAGAGAACCGGTTTCAGTGTCCCTGTCATCGCGCCATCTTCGGCCTGGATGGCGAACGAGTCGTCGCGAAAACGGGAACCCAAAAGAATCCGTCACCGCGCGCGATGGACCTGCTGGAAAGCCGACTCGTCACGGATGAGACGACTCAGGAAGTCTGGATCGAAGTCACGTTCCAAAAGTTCGAGCAAGGGCTAACCAAGAGGGTACTCAAGGCGTAGTACCCACGCTCGCCAGAGCGTGGGTGGTTGAATACGGAGCCCACGGTCTGGCGACCTTGGCGACAAATTTTGAAATCATCGCATGAAGCAATCCCTGCTCAACTGGCTTGATGCTCGCACCGATTACCGGCATCTGTTGACGCAAATTCGTCACCGAGTATTGCCGGCCGGGCCGCGTTGGGCGTATTCAACAGGAAGCTGTCTGCTGTGGCTGTTCATCATCCAGTTGGTGACTGGTCTGCTGTTGATGCTCAGTTACAGCCCGTCGACGACCACGGCGTGGGCCAGCGTGCATTTCATCGAGCAATCGGCGGCTGGGCATTTCCTGCGCGGCTTGCATCACTACGCGTCCCATGCGTTGATCATCCTCTGTGGAGTGCATGTCGTCAGAGTGCTGCTGGCGCGAGCGTTTCAGGCTCCGCGAGAATTGCTGTGGATCACTGGTTTGTTGATGTTTCCGCTGATGCTGGTGTGGGCCATCTCCGGGAACCCGCTGACAGGCGGGCTGAAGGGTGTCTCACAGATCGAGGTCGAGGGCCACATCATCGGCTCGACGCCGTGGGTGGGGCCGCTCATTCAACGCATCCTGATCGGTGGCGAAGAGGTCGGGCATCTGACGCTGACGCACCTTTACTTCTTGCACGTCGGCCTGCTGCCGTTGCTCGTGATTGGCCTGCTGTTGTTCCACATCTCGCAGGTGTATCGACACGGTTTGTCGGTGGCGGAACTCGGTGGCGTTCAAGATGACGTCTCGCATTGGACGGCTCCCAACCTCGCGAACTTGGCGATGCCGCATCCGATGACGCTGATGCCGCCGCGGTTGCGGTACTTTCCGCATCAGACGATACGGAACATGATCGTGCTGACGGTGCTGTTGGGGACCATCTCGTTGATCGCTTGGCAGCACGGCGCACCGCTGGATGCTCCAGCCGATCCGACCTTGCCACAAACGCCTCGGCCAGAATGGTACTTTCGCAGCCTGTTTGAACTGCGTCGCTACTTCACCGGCGATTGGGAATTCGTGGCCACGATCATCATCCCCGGAGCTGTCTTGGGATTCTTCGTGCTGTTCCCGATGCTGGATCGCAGATGCTCGTACCGAGTGAGCACCGTCTTGCGAGTGCTGGTGGTGCTGTTTGGTGTCGGGACGTGGGGCGGGCTGACGGGAATGTCTTACCTCCGCGATTGGAAGGACGCCGAGTATCTCGCCTCGTCGGCGGAAACCGAAGTGCTCTCCGCTCGCGCTCGTGAGCTGGCCGACCGTTCGCTGTTGCCGCCCGAAGGGGCGATCACGCTGCTGCGTGAAGATCCGAAAACACAAGGTCCGCTGCTGTTTGCTCGACATTGCGCGAGCTGTCACTCGCACGCGGACGCGAACGGGCACGGCATCCTGGCGAGCGAGCCGTCGGCTCCGAACCTGCACGGATTCGGGACCATCGAATGGATTGGCGGCACGCTCGACCCGCGGCGAATCGCTTCGGAGCACTACTTCGGTAAGACGAAGTTCGCGGAGGGAGACATGGTTTCCAAGGTCAGAGAATTGTTTGATGGAATCGAAGAGGCAGAGGCCGCGAAAATGCGCGACGATCTGAAACTGGTCGCGCAGGCCCTCTCCGCCGAAGCGGCCTTGCCTCGTTCCGCCGCGCCCGACCACGACGCTCAACCCCCGATCGTGGTCGGCCGCGAGCTGCTTTCCGGTCGCCTATCCTGCACCGACTGCCATCACTTTCACGACAAAGGTGAACTGGGCTCTGCTCCCGATCTGACCGGCTACGGCTCTCGCAAATGGCTACTGGGGATGATCCGTAATCCGCAGCACGAGCGATTCTATGCCGGCGACCGTAACGACCGGATGCCGGCATTCGCCGAAGACACCGAACATCCCGAACGCAATTTGCTCTCGCCACGCGAACTCAACCTGCTGGTCGATTGGTTGAGAAGCGACTGGTACGAACCACCGACAACCGCCGTACCGGCCAAGCCTCGCAAGGCAACGTTGACCGAAAAGTAACCGTTCACAGTTCCGCCTTCAGGTGGCTCTTCCAATGGTGTTTCAGTCTCTCTGAAGATGACCGCCCAAGGGCGGAACTATGAGCGTCGGGCTTCACTGTGAAGCCCACTTTTTTGGCCCCGTGAAGGGAGAGATTGCATGAAGAAGTTCGTCTGGTTCGTGGTAGCGTCACTGTTTGTCGGAGGCTTCGTCGTTACGGAGCGAGTTGACGCGCAAAAGACCAAAGGGAAAACCCGAGCGGCGTTGACCAAGCATCTGATGAAAGGCTTGGTCGCCGCGAACTGCGGCGCGTTGAAGAAGGATCTCGACGCTACAGAAATCAATTGGAACGAGATCACGTTGCACGCAGCACTGTTGAACGAAGCAGGCCACCTGCTGATGGACGATGGGCGCTGCCCAGACGGCGAATGGGCGAAGGCTGCCAAGGCTCTACAGGCACAGAGAGGCTGTGAATCAATCGGCCTTGGTGGAACTGACGATTCGCAATGAGTGGTCGATGCAGTTTTGAGTTTCTTTTTTTGACGACGATCCTCG
>JAYUFI010000328.1:0-5947 GCA_043738805.1 Planctomycetaceae bacterium
TTCTCTTGCGGCGTGCGTGTGACGCTGCCCGCTTTGTCCCAATAGACCGTGCCGTCGAACTGCGTGAACGCCAAGCCGTTGAGCACCTTGCCCGCCGGCAGTCCGACATGAGCGGCATCAACTTCGAGCCGCACCCATTCGCCGAGCTTCGGCAGATCGCCGAGCCGCCGATGTCCCGGCACGTCGCCGGTACCGAAGGCGATTGTGTCCGCACCCCAGAACGCTCGATGCTCCCAAATGCCGTCGTTCCATTGCAGCATCACCGTCTTCGGCGGATTCGCCGGATCGAGGTAACAGTAGGCGAAGAGCTTGTCCCCTTCGCCGATCTTCAAACCAGGAGTCGCTCCCGTGAAGAAGTGCTGCGTCATTCCGGTCCCGGCGCGCTTCGTCGACTTCTCACCGGAGAAGACCGGCTGCGGCTTCGCAACGAATTCCCACGGCGAGTTCCCTTCCAGTTTGGCACCCGACGGCGGCGCGTCTTCAACCCAAACGAATTCCTTCGGATCAGTCGATGGCTTCCCTTCGGCGGCGACCGGTTCGGTGTATTCGACCTTCGCCACTTCGTCAGTGATTTGCTTCCGCGTCGCGGCGAGCTGCTCGTCGATTGACTTGAATTGAGCGTCGTTCTCCGCTGTCGGCAGCTTGATGTTCGGCGGCGGCAGCAGCGCGTTGCCGTCCATCGCCGCGTCGGCCGTTGAGCCGTAGAAGGAATACAACTGATAAAACTCTTTCTGCGTGATCGGGTCGAACTTGTGGTCGTGACACACCGCGCAACCCATCGTCAGTCCGAGCCACACCGTGCCGATCGCCTCCGTCCGATCGACGGCGTATCGCACGCGGACCTCATCGTCGATCGAGCCCCCTTCGCTGGTCGTCACATTGCAGCGGTTGAAGCCCGACGCGATCCGTTGATCGAGCGTCGCATTCGGCAACAGATCGCCCGCGAGTTGTTCGATCGTGAATTGATCGAACGGCAGATTGCGATTGAACGCGCCGATCACCCAATCGCGATACGGCCAGAGCGAGCGCTCGTTATCCAGATGCAGGCCGTGCGAGTCGCCGTACCGCGCCGCATCCAGCCAATATCGGGCGAGATGTTCGCCATGACGCGGCGATTGCAGCAGTCGCTCCACCAGTTTGTCGTAGGATTCCGGCGATTGATCCGCCACGAACGCATCGATCTCCGCGAGCGTCGGAGGTAAGCCGGTCAAATCGAACGTCAGCCGCCGAATCAGCGTCAGCTTGTCCGCCGGAGCAGTCGGCTTCAATCCGGCCTTGTCCAACTTGGCGAGTACGAATCGATCGATCGGATTCTTGGCCCACGTCTCATTGGAAACCTTCGGCAACTCCGGCCGAGTCGGTGCAACGAACGACCAATGTGGTTTGTATTCGGCTCCCTCTTCGATCCAGCGTTTGAGCGTCGCGATCTGTTCCGCCGAAACTTTTTTTCCCGAAGCGGGCGGCGGCATCTTGAGGTCCGCGTTGTCGGTCGTCAGTCGAGCGATGATCTCACTCTCCGACCACTTCCCCGCGACGATGCCGGTCTTACCAGATTCCAACTTCACAACCGCTCCGTCGCGCTGATCAAGTCGCAATCCCGCTTGCCGTTGCTTCTCATCCGGTCCATGACACTTGAAGCAGTTATTGGAAAGAATCGATCGCACATCGCGACCAAACTCGAGCTTTTCCACTGGCTCCGCAGCGTTCGCCACGACGCTCACAATACCACCAACAAGAAACAGTGCCAGCCAAGAGAGACGCTTCGTCATAGTAACGATCCTCATGCGGGTGGGCCAATAATCGCAGCCGCGAAGAAACTGGCTGCGGAAGGTCGGCGATTCTAACCATCCCCAGTGTCGCATCGGAAGAGCCTTGTTTGTAGGTAACTCAGTGAGACAAGAGTGTCACCATTCAATCCAGCGACGCCTTGGTCCGGCGAGAGAGGACTTCCGTGGGGACGACAGTTAGACTTCCGGCCCACATGTGCTGTCCTGGCCTCACGAGACATCGAGAAACCACATGCTCACTCGCCCTGTTTTTACTCTTCTGTGTGTCTTGGGATTCACCCTGCTTTTCAGCAGTCAAGCGGTTGCCGGAACGTCGAATAGTTTGCTGGATGTCTCCGCCGATGGACGATTGCTGGCCTGTTCCAATCGGGACAGTGGGACGGTCACGATCGTGGACTTGGCCAAGTTGGAAAAACTTCGCGAAGTCAAAGTCGGTCACAAGCCGGAGGGAGTGACTTTCATCGGCGACAGTCATGAACTTGCCGTCGCTGTTTATGCCGATGACGTGATTGCTTTTGTGGACGCTGATCGAGGTGAAATTGTTGGATACTGCGACGTGTTTGATGAACCGTATGGATTGGTCTCGACTCACGACGGCTCGCGGCTGTGGGTCACGTTGGAGTATCCGGGGCAGCTCGTCGAAATAGATCCTCGTTCGCGGCAAGTCGTGCGAACGTTCAAAGCCGGATCGTTTCCGCGCGGACTGGCTCTGACGCCCGATGAGAAAACCGCACTCGTGACGGAATACTTCACGACGACAGTGCGGCTCATTGAACTCGCTTCCGGCAAAGAGATCACCAACGTTCCCGCACTGGCAACCGACAGCCTCGCACGACAAATCACCGTGCATCCGACCCGGCCAAAAGCCTATCTGGCTCACATGCGATCGAAGGTCAACGTCGCGCATGGCGAAGGTTCGATCTTTCCGTATGTCAGCGTGATTGATCTGCCGCAAGCCGGAGCAACCGATGTGAGTGAGCCACTCAAGCGGAAGCGAATGCCGATGGACTCGTTTATTGGTGCGCTCGTCACGGCGAATCCGTGGGAGATTTCGCTCAGCCCCAACGGCCAGGACGCGGTTGTGGTCTTCGGCGGGACTGATGATTTGTTTGTCTGCAAAGTTCGCGATGACAACTATCGCGAACTGTCATTCGTGCGACACATCAACGTTGGCCACAACCCGCGAGCGGTGACGTTCTCTCGTGACGGGAGCATGTTTCTGATTTACAACGCACTCGATTTTGAATTGGTCGCGTATGATACCGAGACAACACAGAAGGTCGGCTCAGTCAAAGTGACTGACAACCCACTCGGCGATGAAATCTTGCGTGGCAAACAATTGTTTTACTCAGCGTTGATGCCGATGGCCTCGCGACGTTGGATCGCGTGCTCAAGCTGTCATCCCGATAGTGATGCCGATGGTCGCACGTGGCAGAATCCCGAAGGACTCCGCAACACACCGCCGTTGGTCGGTCTGGCTTGGACACACCCGCAACACTGGTCAGCCGATCGCGACGAGACTCAAGATTTCGAGCACACGATCCGCGGCCCGCTGATGCAGGGCAGGGGACTCATCAACGGACCTGTAGCTCCGTCGCTCGATGCCCCGAACAAGGGACGCTCACGCGATCTCGATGCGCTCGCGGCGTACACGAACTCACACACGGTCTCACTCAGTCCTCATGTAAAGAACGGTTTAACTGAATCTGCAAAACGAGGTCGTGACATCTTCTTCTCGAAGGAAACTGCTTGTGCGACCTGTCACTCCGGCCCGTTCTTCTGCGACTCAAATCCCGCCATGAAGCCGACTCTCCACGACGTCGGCACCGGTCGTTCTGATCCGTCGGAGAAGATGCCGCTGAAATACGACACGCCAACACTGCTCGGTGTTTATCGTTCTGCTCCGTATCTGCACGACGGCACCGCCGCGACGCTCCGTGATGTGCTGACCACCACCAATGCCGATGACAGACACGGCAAGACGAGTCATCTCAACGGCAAGCAAATTGATGATCTGGTCGAGTTCCTCAAGGCACTTCCCTACGAAGACCCGCAACCCGCAGCGATCAAAGCGGGGCTCAAGCAGGTTGATCATTGAGCCGCCTTGCGCCCCTCAATCCAAGCACATTCTGCCCACGGAACACACGAAACGGGAGACCGAGATATTTGGCCAATTGAGGGAAATCATGTTGTTCAAACTCCTTCCGTGTTTTTCGTGGGCAGAATCAATAATGTTTCGATTTGAGTAAGCCGGCTCATCAACGAAAAGATCACTCGCACTTCTCAATCGTGAAAGGCATCTATGCGTCGTCTCGCCACTTTTTTGTCAGCCACGTTTCTGATTTCCACGATTGGCTGTGGTACTGATTCAACCAAACAAACGACTCCGCCAACATCGCCGAAAGCTAACAGCAACTCTTCCGCATCGACGTCTGCTGAATCAATCCTTGCCACAGAATCCAAGACTGACGGCGTGACGCTCGACATCAAGAGTTGGGACGAAACGTTGGAATTGGTCGCCCAGCAAAAAGGGAAAGTGGTGGTCCTCGATCTGTGGTCCACTTCCTGCAAGCCGTGTTTGGATGAGTTCCCCAATCTCGTGAAATTGTCAAAGCAGTTTGGCAGCGACAAGCTCGTCTGCATGTCCGCCAGTTGCGACTTCGCAGGGATCAAAGGGATGCCCCCCGAAAGCTACAAAGACCAAGTGCTGGAGTTCCTCACGAAGCAAGAAGCCCGCTTCCCCAACGTGCTGCTCAACGTCGAGTCGGATGCTTTGTTTGAAAAGCTTGACCTCGCCTCGAACCCCGCTGTCTATGTCTTTGGCAAAGATGGTCAAATCGCCAAACGCTTCGACAACGACAACGCCAAGAAGGGCGAAGATTTCACCTACGAAAAAGACATCGTGCCATTCGTCGAGAAGCTGCTCGCTGAGTAATGACCGGAGACAGAGAGCAGGCAGCGCCGCTTGCCGTGGTGGCAAGCGCCACTCCACCGGCTTCGTTCAGTCCGTGCGACGCATGCCGTGAACCGTCAGAGCGGGACTTTGAACGCCTCGCCGGGAACCTCGCGAACGTATTGTGGGACGGCGTATCCGGGCAGACGTTTGCGGAGTTCCGTGACCAGATCGCGGCCAGTTTCTTCGGGAACTTCGAAGTGAGCCGTTCCGGCGACGCGGTCAAGCTGATGCAGGTAATACGGCTTGATGCCTAGATCAATCAGGCGCTCGCTGAGTTCTTGCAGAGCTGCGACCGAATCGTTGATTCCACGCAGCAAGACCGCTTGGTTGAGAACCATCAGGCCGGCTTGTGTGAGTTGCCTGAGAGACAATGCACAATCAGCGACGAGTTCGTTGGGATGATTCGCGTGAACGACGACGACCGGGGTCAGTCGAGTGGACGTCAGCAAGTCGATCAGCTCTAAAGTGACTCGGTTCGGTAGCACGATTGGGAGCCGCGTGTGCAATCGCAGACGGCGGAGATGCGGGATCTCTTCGAGGCGACGAACGACGGCAGTCAAACGCTCATCGGTCAGCATCAACGGATCGCCGCCGCTCAGTAGGATTTCGTGGATCGAGGGATCTTGCTCGATAGCGACAAACGCCGGTTCCCAATCGTCGAGCCGCTTCGGTTCTTGTGAGTAAGGGTAATGCCGCCGGAAGCAATATCGGCAGTGAATCGCGCACGCACCGGTCAGCACGAGCAAAGCTCGGCCTTCGTACTTGTGCAACAATCCCGGAGCCTCGCGAAACTGGGCCTCATCGAGCGCATCATCGACGAAGCCGGAGACGTCGATCTCTTCATCGAGCACCGGCAAGACTTGTCGTAACAGCGGGTCATTCGAGTCGCCGGGCTGCATGCGTTGCAGAAAACTCTCCGGCACCAACAGCGAAAATTCTTTGTTCGCGCCAACCGCTCGCCCAGCGACCTCTTGAGGCAAGCACAGTCGCTCGGCCAGTGCGCGCGGCGAGCGGATCGCTTCAGTCAGTGACTGCTGCCATTCGGACCGAGCGACTTTGGGAGTGTCATCACGACTCGGCTGCGATGACGGCGCGACGGGGATGACAGATCGAATCACAGGCAAGACGGACGACGGCATAACGACGCGCTGACTTTTCCGCTCCCGAACCTCGACACTCAGCGAGAAGGCTCGCTATAACCTCC
>JAYUFI010000329.1:0-2246 GCA_043738805.1 Planctomycetaceae bacterium
TCAGCGAAACTTCCCAAACTTCGTCTTTGTCTCGATCGGTCACTGTTCGCGGACGTTTGGCAAAGCTCGCTTCGGGATTCACCTGAGTATCAGCCACCGGATAGTCGATCGTGGTGGCCGCTTGCTTGTAGTAAGACAACTGCTTGTCACCGAGGTATTTCAATTCCGGCTCACCAGTCGCGCAGCCGAGCAACGTGGCTCCCAAAACACTGGCGGCGGCGATGTGACAGCACAATCGCCGAGTGGCGTCTCGAAGTCCTCGACGACGATGCGGCAACGTTGAGCGTGTTGGCTGAAGTGTCATAACACTCACCTGCATGAGGCAAACGAACCCAAAAGCGTACCGCTCGCGCAGAGCAGCGCTACAACCCGTACCGTTGGTATCGGCGACGCAATCAGCAAACTTTGGCCAGTTTGACTTTCGGCAAAGTTGCGCGGTCCAGCGCGAGATGTTTTCGCATGACTGGTTCAGAATTTCTTGTCGAGCTGCGTGCATTGAGGCGCGACGCTCCGCGTCGCGATTCACGATGCGGAGCGTCGT
This sequence comes from Planctomycetaceae bacterium, assembly GCA_043738805.1. GTDB lineage: Bacteria > Planctomycetota > Planctomycetia > Planctomycetales > Planctomycetaceae > SXKJ01. The sequence continues at coordinate 542 of JAYUFI010000329.1, forward strand.
CCCACAATTGGGTTGCGGTGAAACATCTCTGGTCAGGTTGCGTGAGGTCTATTCAATCCGGAATCCAGATTCGCGATTCCGTCTTCGCGGACAACTCTCTCGCCAAGCGTCGGGCCTTGAAGCGGACGTAAGGGGCGGTGAAACGGCCTCGATGTCCGAAGTGGCCGGGAAGTGCGTTATGGTCAGCGCGGAACGGTTCGCGGAGGTCTTCGAGCACGAAGCCGGTACGACACAGTTCGCCGATCAAGTCACCCCAGCGGTGTAAGAACTCAACCGCGCCGCGTTCGCGGTAGCTGTCATCTTCAACGCGCGGCAACGGGCCTTCGTGGTAATACTCAACGCCGATCGTGTAGCGGTCCTGCTCATCGCGATGCGAAATCTGCAAGCTGGTCGGTTGCTTGTGCTGGCTGATGTAGAGCCCACCGTCGCGCAGCAGCCGAGCAATCTCACGATAGACGCGGCTGAGGTCGCGCACGTAGCACGTACTGACCGGTTGATGCACGATGTCAAAGCTTGAGTCCGCCAGCATCGGCAGATCGTCCATCGACGCCTCGATCGTGCGAACGGAGACGCCGCGCTTTGCCGCTTCTTGCTGATCGAGTAGCAGCATCTCCGGGCTGAGATCCACGACCGTGACGTTCGCTCCGGCGACCGCATACAGAATCGACTGCCAGCCGCCTCCTGATGCCAGGCACAGCACGTTTAATCCAGACACACTCGACGGCAACCAACCGCGACTATCAAGCGTTGCCAACGGCGTGCGACACTCTTCGTCCGACGCGAGCTTCGCAAACTGACTGCCATTCGCCAGCCGATTCCACGCCGCGCGGTTTTGATCGAAGTACGACATCGCGACTACCGTTGATTCCGCAACTGTTCGAGTTGCTGTGCGGTGAGCCCCTGATCGCCGCCTGCCGCAGTCGATTGAGGCAACGTCGCTGTGTTGAGCGTGGACCACGGATTTGCGGGATTACCTGTCGCGAACGGATTGTTGACTCCCGTGCCTCGCGGCGGAGTTGTCGTGTTCAACGGCCTGTTTCCGTTGTTGACCGGCAGCGATCCGACGTTTGTGGCAGCGACTCCGTTCGGTGGAACTCCTGCACCTTGCTGGCCGGAGGTCTGCTGAATTCCCAGCAGATCGTTCGGTGTCAGACGATGTTCGGTGACCGCGACTGGTTGGAAGTTTGTGCTCGTCGGCATTGCTCCCGCCGGAGCCTGCATGTTCGGTCGCGCACGATTGGCGTTGCCACTGAGCACTTGCTTGGTTTCTTTTTCGACTCGAATTTCATTGAGCCAATACTGAGCTTGTTCGAGCGCCGGTTTCTTCACCGAGGCTTGCGTGAAGTACTGCTCGGCCTGATCGAGCTTGCCTTGGTCGTGCAGGATCAAGCCGATGTTGTAGTCCGCTTCGGCATCACCGACGGATGTGATGAAGTGCGACTTCGCTCCGGTGATATCGCCAGACTTCGCCATCGCAACGGCGAGATGAAAGCGAACGGTGTTATCGCTCGGAGCGGCCGTCATCGCTTGTCGCAGAATGTCGATGGCCTGCGGCCACTTTTCTTGATTCGAGTAGAACTGGCCTAACGCATCAAGAACGACGGTGTCATTCGGAGCGGCTTTCAATGCCTTGCGATAGCCCTGTTCGGCCTCTTGCATCCGTCCGGCAAGTTGGTCGAGGCGAGCGAGTCCTAGCATGGCTTCG
>JAYUFI010000330.1:0-2245 GCA_043738805.1 Planctomycetaceae bacterium
ATCGTCACGCCGGTGAACGACGCTCCGATCTTTACCATCCCGGCGACCTTCACCGTCAACGAAGACGAAACGCCCACCAACATTGCGACGCTTGGGCAAATGCTCGCGACGAACATCGGGCCTGGCCCAGTGCCGACAGCGGACGACGAATACAGCCAGACGCTGACATTCACGCTCACGCCGAAAACAGCTGGAGATACCACGACGGCAGCGGCGCTCTTCGCCACCGGACCAACGCTGACGGTCAAGACGGGAACAATGGCCTCCTTGGTCGGGGCCACGTTGACGCTCAACAGCGGGTCGCCACTCACTGCTTTGGTGGCACCGTTCAAGATTCAGATCGGTTCCGGCGCGACGCTCGAAACATTGCAAGTCAACTCCGTGAACGCGGGCCTGAATCAGTTGATACTCGCGGCGGGTGCTGGCTTCGCCCATTCGCCCGGCGAATTGGTCACGCATTCCGACTTGGCCTTCACGCTCAACTCAAACGCGAACGGCTTTGTGAACTACAACGTCGTCCTCGCGGACAACGGGTCGAACGTCGCCCCGAACATCAACGCGAGTGCGGCCCAGACTCTAAAGATCACGGTCACTTCGGTGAACGACGCGCCGACGCTCACATTTGGAGCGGCTCCCACGATTATTGAAGATTCTGGGGCACACACGGTGCCGAACTTTGCCACATTCAATGACGGCGATCCAGAGTTGGTTCAGGCTTGGGCGAGTTACGTTGTCACCGGGGCCGTGTCAGATCGCGGTTTCAGCGGCGTGGCGAACATCTTCCAGTCGATCTCGTTCAACACGACAACTGGCGATTTGAGTTACACACTAAAGACTGACGTGAATGGCAACATCACCGTCACGATGACCGCGACCGATGGTGGTGAATTCTTTGGCGGAATCGGTGCGATAAGCGTTGTGCCTTTGACCTTCGTGCTCAACGTGACTCCGGTGAACGACAAGCCGAGCGTGGCGGTCCCGACGTACGACGTGAAGACAACGGCTCAGGCACAAGCCGGATTACCAACTGTGGGCTTTGCCGTTCCGACGTTCGGCCCTGCGACAGCGCTGGATGAGAATTCGGCGGCTCCGCCGCCGGGTACAAACTTTGGTCAGTCCGTTTCGCAGTACATCGTTTCTGCACCGAGCACGCTGTTTGGAAACTTGGCATTCACTTCGGCACCACAGATTGCCGCGAATGGCACTCTCTCCTACACGACTGCCGCCGGTACGACTGGCATTGCCGTGGTCACGGTACAGTTGAAGGACGACGGACTACCGGACCACACGGGAGTCGATACGAGCGATGTCGTTGACTTCTACATCACGGTTGGTACTCCGGCTCTGCAGCCGACGGTCTACAGCGTTGGTGCGGACAACATCACGCTGAAGCTCAACTTAGCGGGAGATACGTTGAACGTTTTCGACACCTCCAATCTTGCGGGACCGGCGATCCAGACTTACTCGGTGGCCGCGTTGACCGACGGATTGCTGATTCGCGGCAATGCGAACAACAACAAAGTGACGTTCGATTACACGAACGGTGCGCCGATTCCGGCCAACGTCGGTGTCATCTTCGGCGGTGGTGCGGGGAACGACACGATCGACCTCATCAATGGTTCGGTCACGTCCGTGGATCACACCTTTGCCAAGGCCGATCAGGGCACCATCACGATCAACAACGGGGCCACCCGCGTCATCAATTACATCCAGTGCGAGCCGTCCTTCACGGACACACTGACTGCGACCGATCGGACCTTCCACTTCGCGGACACGGCGGACAACATCACGGTCAACGACAATGCTTCTGCGGTCGATGGCGTCAGCGTGATCTCCAGTGTGAACAGTGGCGTGTCGGTCAACTTCAAGAATCCGTCGGGCACGTTGAAGGTCTTCGCAGATGCCACGGGATCGGGACTGGCGGATACGCTGAATCTGTTGGGCTTGGACCCGACCATTACTCCGACGGTGACTGTCGATGGTGGCAGTGGCAGCGACTTGCTGATTGGCAAGACTTCCACAGCGAACTTGTTCAACATGAGCGGTGCGAGTGCGGGGACGTTGAACGGCTTGACGTTTACGGGGTTCGAAAATCTGCAAGGTGGTTCGGCGACGGACACGTTGAGTTACTCGACCTACGGCTCGCCGGTGTCGGTCAACTTGCAAACAAGTGCGGCAACGCTTCTCACCGGCTTCAGCAGTATTGAAACGTTCGTCGGTGGGACGACTGGCAGTGATTCGATCA
>JAYUFI010000331.1:0-15866 GCA_043738805.1 Planctomycetaceae bacterium
GAACATACGGAGGGACACGGAAAAATCAGGACTCGCGGAAGCCGGCTGACTTCAAAGTCAGCAAACTTCATCCGCAGGTCGGCTGTGCCATCCGAAGTAAGTCACCGGAAGTAAAACGGTCGGATGTTTCCTGCGGATGGCACAGCCGACCTGCGGATGAAGTTTGCTGACTTTGAAGTCAGCCGGCTTCCGCGAGTCCTGATTTTTCCGTGTCCCTCCGTATGTTCCGTGGGCAGAACCACTCAAGCCGAACTGCTAAGTTCGGGTGATTTGGATTGAATTTCGAGAGGTGACTCAGGGACAACATCACCTCATAAGGAGTCTTCGTGGCAGAGTTCATTCAAAAATCAGTCATGCCTGTTTCGGCAGAAGAGTTGTTGGCGTGGCACGCGCGGCCGGGAGCATTTGAGCGGCTGCTGCCGCCGTGGGAGAATATCGAAATCATCCGAGCCGCGTCGTCGTTGGTGGACGGTGCGCAAGCGGAACTGGCGGTACGGATCGGGCCGATTCGCAAACGCTGGATCGCGCAGCACGACAAGCTCGCGGACGGAATCGGCTTTCAAGACGTGCAAGTGAGCGGCCCGTTTGCGAAGTGGGAACACACTCACCGAATGGTTCCGATTGATGCCCAGTCCAGTTCTGTCCGGTCCAGTTCATTGGAAGACAGCATCCAATACGATGTGCCACTCGGCTGGCTCGGACGATTGTTGGCCGGGGCTTCGATTAAGCGATCGTTGGTGAGAACGTTCGCGTATCGGCATCGAGTGACGTTCGCAGATTTGACCGCTCATCGAGATGCACACAAACGACAAACACCAGGGAATGAATCCATGAAAATTTTGGTGACAGGTTCAACGGGCTTAGTTGGTTCGGCAGTTGTCGCGTTTCTGGCCACGGGCGGTCATCGAGTCCTGCGGCTTGTGCGTGGGAAGACACGTAACGCAGATGAAGTCGCTTGGAATCCGGCTGTCGAAACGATTGATGCCGACCAGCTCGAAGGGCTGGACGCGGTTGTCCATTTGGCGGGCGAGAACATCGCCACTGGCCGTTGGAACGCTACGAAGAAAGCCAAAATCCGTGACAGCCGAGTCAACGGTACGCGGTTTCTCAGCAACACGCTCGCCAAGTTGACGAACAAGCCGCGAGCGTTCGTCTGCGCATCGGCGATCGGTTATTACGGAGATCGCGGCGACGAGGTCATGACCGAAAGTAGTCCGCCGGGAACGAGCTTCTTGTGCGAAGTCTGCCGCGATTGGGAAGCGGCTGCCGAGTCCGCTCGGCAAGCGGGGATTCGCGTCGTCAATCTCCGAATCGGTGTCGTGCTGACGCCACGCGGCGGAGCGCTCGAAAAGATGTTGCTGCCGTTCAAGCTGTGTGCGGGCGGAGTGATCGGTTCCGGAAAGCAGTACATGAGTTGGATCGCGCTCGACGATGTCGTCGGAGCCATTCATCACGCGCTGACGTGCGATGCGTTGTCGGGATCAGTGAATGCGGTTGCTCCCGATGCCGTCACCAATCGAGCCTTCACGAAAACGCTCGGCAGCGTGTTGCATCGCCCGACAATGTTCCCGATGCCCGCCTTTGCCGCAAAACTGGCTTTCGGAGAAATGGGAGACGAGTTGCTGCTCGCAAGCACTCGCGTGACTCCGCAGCGTTTGCAAGAGAGCGGTTATCAATTTCGTTGTCCGACATTGGATGGAGCACTGCGACATTTGTTGGGAAACTGAGCGACATTTGTCGCCTCAAAAGTCGATGAATCGCGCTTGACGCGCGGTTGTCTGCCGATAGGATGCCCTGCCTGTGAGACTGTGTCTCACGTTTCTGGATGACCCTACCGGTTGAGCGACCATGCAACACCTTTCCGCCAGCGAAGATGTCGTTGTTTGTAGCTGTCTTGGCGTGACCAAGGGAGAGATTCGGTCAGCAATCGCCGTGGCTGACGACCCGTCCTTACGCGCGGTGATGCGACTCACTTGCGCGGGAACTGGCTGCACGGCGTGTCACCGAATGATCCGCCAAATGGTTGCAGATCAGTGTCCGGCACCAGCATCTTCGCCGACTTGCGTAATCAGGTAGTTCTGAAGACCGAGGCGTTGAATCAGATCGAGTTGAGTTTCGAGCCAATCGACGTGCTCTTCTGATTCGACCAGAATTTTCTCCAACATATCCCGGCTGCCGGCGTCATTGACCGAAACGCACAACGCGATCGCATCGTTGTAGGCGTGGACTCCTTTGGATTCGAGCGTGAGGTCGTATTGAAACTGCTCGGTGACATCGGTGCCGACTCGGATGACGTCGTAGCGAGCGATCTCAGGCACTCCTTCCAAGAAAAGAATGCGGTCGATGAGCATTTCCGCGTGCTTCATCTCGCCAATCGATTCCGACATGTGTTTCGCCCCGAGGCGATTGAGGCCCCAGTTTTTGCACATCTTTGCCTGCACGAAATACTGATTGATGGCGGTGAGTTCGATCGTCAGCCCTGCGTTCAAGGCGTCGATAACTTTTTGATTTCCCTGCATAATATCCCTTCGATGATCGTTCCTAGAAAACGTCGCCTGAGTGACAAACGTGCGACGAAGCGGCGGATTCTAGCCGTCAGCGAGAGTTGGTCCATCAAGCCCTCGTGAGTTCCGCCAAGTTTGGAACAACTGACACAACGTCACACCGCGAGAGCGAGTCTCAGTTTGCGTTGCGGTCATTCACACATCGCTGGAATCGAGAGTCGCGATGAATGGGAGATGCCGATAGTCGTCGTTGTAGTCCAGTCCGTAACCGACCACGAACCGATCGGGAATTTGAAAGCAGTGGTAGTCCGGCTGAATCTCGACGGTTGATTTTCCCGTCTTCCACAGCAGCACCGCCGACCGAATGCGACGTGGCTCGTAGGCTTGAACGGTCGAGAGCAATGCAGAAAGGGTTGAGCCGGTATCGAAGATGTCGTCGACCAGCAGCACCGAACGACCTCGAATGTCGGGCAGTAACGAGTCGTTGATTCGCAGCTCAAGCGGTGAAGTCGTTGCACCTCGATAGCTTGATGCCTGAATCAAGCCAATTCGATGCGGCAGGTCGATGGACCGAATTAGATCCGCGAGGAACACGATGCTGCCAGTCAGAATTCCTAGCACAGTCACCGGTTCATCGCGGAATTCAGTCGCAACCTGCTTTCCGAGCAACGCGACCGCAGCGCGGATCTCCTGCTCTCCGATCAAAGTTTGCATGTGAATCATCCTGCTCCGGCCAATTGAGTCGAACGTCTCGCAAATCTACACTCGTCACGCGTCGGGTGACAGAGACCGGTTTATCGAACAGGAATGCAAGCCGTTGTTATTCGGCGTTGGCTCTCTGTTGGCGACTGAGGCCGAAGTTTTGTGGAGACCAACGTGAGCCGGCGCGTGTTGATCCGTTATTTGTCGCACCTGTGGTTTCGGAGTTCCCGCCGGGCAGATTGCCGAGGCATTACGTCACGAATTCGGGCCGACTTTCAATCTGACAGTCGAGTGCCGATCAAGCTATTGGGGCTGTTTTCGCGTCGATTTCGACGGAATAGAAATCTTCAACCGCTGGAAAACACGTTGTTGGCTGGGCCGGTTAGGATTTGGTCGAACGCCATCATCGGATGAGGTTGTGGACCTGATTCGACAACGGCTCAATCCAGCGACAAGTGAGTCTTTCCGCTCGAAATAGCGATTGTTGTGGTCGAACGGGCTCGACCACAACACGGGGCCGAGCCATCGGCACAGCCCCGTGCTGTGGCGGTCAATTCTCGTCCAAAACAGGTTTTGCGTCGAAATTTCCGGCTCAGTTCGGTTGAGTCCGCCGACGTTTCCCGCCACACTGTGTTGCTTCTACTTGGACGGTTGCGCCGCAAGCGGGATTGTTTTTACTCAACTCATTGCGTTCGGCTTGTTGTCCGAGCGGGGTGATAATCGGTTTGACCAACGTTGGGTTTGTTGTTTGTTACAAGGAGCGACGAGTGTCGGTTCGCATTCGCATGACGAGATTGGGTCGGAAACACCGACCGTTCTACCGGATCGTGGTGATCGATCGCCAGAAGGCGCGCGAGGGTAAGGCCATCGAAGAGGTCGGACATTACGACCCGATGGTGAAAGACAAATCCGCTCGCGTGAAGCTCAATCTGGAGCGCATCGAGTACTGGCAGTCGGTGGGGGCTCAGCCGTCCGACCGAGTGGCCACATTGATCAAGAAGGTGAAGACGAATAGCTGGGGAGCTCAAAAGGCTCCGTCTCCACTCACCCCACAGAAGGCTCCTCCTGCTCCGGTCGCTGCTGCTGCCGAAGCGAGTGAGGCTCCGGCTGAAGGTGGCGAGGCGAGCTAGTGCGCGATTTCAGATTCCTAATTTCAAACGAACAGTTTGAGATTTCAAATTGAGCCACTGAGATTTGAAATCAGGAATCAGCACAGATGCGGTTCGATGTTCTCACGCTCTTTCCGGAAATTCTCGAAGGCTATCTGCAACAGAGCATTCTCAAGCTGGCCATCCAGCGAGAATTGGTGCAGGTCGAACTTTGGAACTTCCGCGATTGGGCGACGAGCAAAAGAAAGTCGGTGGACGATACGCCATACGGTGGCGGGCCGGGCATGTTAATCATGTGCCCTCCCGTGTTTGATGCAGTTGAATCGGTCCAACAAAAATGTGAACCACAAGGTCAGTTGATCATGCTCACGCCGCAAGGCCGCAAGCTCGATCAAAAGTTGGTGGAAGAACTCGCTCAACACAAACGGTTGCTGTTGTTGTGCGGGAGGTACGAAGGCTTCGACGATCGAATTCGTCAGGGCTTGCAACCGCTGGAGGTTTCGGTCGGCGATTTTATCTGCAATGGCGGCGAAGTTCCTGCCATGTTGTTGATTGATGCTGTCATCCGACTCATTCCAGGTGTGCTCGGCGATGAGACGAGCCATAAATACGATTCATTTTCCGAAAGTGGAATGCTCGAATACCCGCAGTTCACGCGCCCTCGCGAGTTCCGCGGAATGATGGTTCCTGAAGTGCTCCTGAACGGGAATCACCTAGAGATTCAACGTTGGCAACAACAACAAAGTTTGCAGCGAACCAAAGAACGACGCAGTGACCTCGTTCCTCCGAGCATCAGCGAAGAGGAATTAAAACCTAAGAAGCCAAAAAGGCCGCCACAGACGCCTCGCAACACTGGGACTGATGAAACATGATCAACGCACTCATTCAACACATCGAATCACAACACCTTCGTCCGGACCCGATCACGTTTGAGGTCGGTGATACGGTTGATGTGCATTGCCGAATTCTGGAGGGGACCAAAGAACGCATCCAGATTTTCACGGGGATCGTTCTCGCTCGGCGAGGTTCCGGAACCCGCGAAATGTTCACCGTTCGCCGGATTGTCGGCGGTGAAGGTGTCGAGCGAATTTTCCCGGTCAATTCGCCGAAGATCGCGAAATTGGAAGTGATCCGTCACGGCAAAGTTCGTCGTGCGAAGCTGTATTACCTCCGCGATCGCGTGGGCAAGGCGACTCGCCTGGTCGAACGCCGTGCGAAGGTCAAAGTGCAAGTCCCGGGAACGCTTGCGGCTCCTGCTGTTGAAATGGCCCCGGTCGAAGCGACAGCCGCCGAGTAATCTGCGGTCTTGTGCTTCCGAGTTTGAATAACTGCGGGGAGCGTGAGAGTTCGAAAGTGTGCGGCGAGGATTTTTTCTCCGACACTTTTGGGTTCTCACGCTCTCTCCGTTTTGTAGGACGGGCACTCTTGCCTGCCGTCCACACTCGACGCGCAAGAGTGCCCGTCCTACAAAATCGTCCTCAACCAGTTCGTTGTTCTGAGTTGCGGACCTCGGAGCGTCGCGATGCGCGGTCTTTGGAATAAGCTCTTCGGTGATCGCGGCGAGCGTGCTGCCGTGAAGTATCTCAAGCGACTTGGATTTCGGATCATCGTCCAGCAATACTCGACCCCTTGGGGCGAGATCGACATTGTGGCGATCGACGACCAGACGGTCGTCTTTGTGGAAGTGAAAACACGAAAGTCGATCGTTGCCGGTCATCCCTTTGAGGCAGTCAATCGCGAGAAGCAATCGAAGCTTACGCGAATGGCACTGGCCTACCTGAAGCGATACAAGCTCCTCGAACATTCCGCACGCTTCGATGTCGTGTCGATCATCTGGCCTGACGAAAGTCGAACGCCGGAGATTACTCATATTCGTAATGCGTTTGAGCCTGTCGGTAAGTGGCAGTTCTTTTCGTAGTGTTGCTCTCGCTCAACTTCTTGATCTTCCCTCACGCAAGAATTGCGAACCTCTGAGTGCGGGGGTATATAGCGATCCGAGTTCACTGCGTGTTTGAGTGGAGAGATCGCTGTGTCTGCGATGCCGAAGGTTCTGTTGTCTGGCCGTCTTCTTGAATATGGCGGCGGGCTCCTCGAACAACTGCCGGGCGGTTATGCACTTGTCGATTTGGATGAGCAGATCGTTTGGAGCAATTCGTCTTTGAAACGTATCGCGGGAACCGAAGCAGTCGAAGCCCAAAAATTCTTTGACGTTCTTGGCTCGCCCAAAATTTTGGGCCCGGACTTCATGCCGTTCAACTCAGCGATGGCGACGGGCGTAACGGTGCGTACGACGATTCAAGTCGGCGACAAAGCCTACTATGAATTGCAGGTGACTCCAGTCTTCGAGCAATCACCGGACTGCCCGACATCGCTCATCGCAATCATCCGGGACATGACCGCCGAGATCACCGAACGCGAACAAATGCGAGCCATTTACCAAGCGGGGCTCGCACTCGGTGATCTCACGCCACAAGAAATTCTCGATATGGATTTGCCGCAGCGCAAAGAACTGTTGAAGTCCAAGATCGTGCATTTCACGAAAGACTTGTTGCAGTTTGAGACCGTCGAGATTCGTCTGCTCGACAAGAAGACAAAACGGCTCTGTCCGTTGTTGGTTTACGGAATGGAACAAGCGGCGGTCGAACGCGAATTATTTGCTGAAACTCAGGAGAACGGTGTTACCGGCTACGTCGCAGCGACGGGCAATAGTTATCTCTGTTTGGATACGTCCAACGATCCGCTGTACCTCGTCGGCAACGCGACTGCTCGCAGTTCACTGACGGTGCCGTTGAAGCGGCATGAAGAAATCCTCGGCACGTTCAACGTCGAAAGCTCACGACAAGACGCCTTCAACGAGAAGGATAAAGAGTTTCTGGAACTCTTCAGTCGCGAAGTGGCGATCGCGCTCAACACGTTGGAGTTGCTCGTCGTCCAACGCAGTGCCGCCGCAAATGAAAGCACGTCGCGCATCTTGCAGCGTGTGGCACAGCCCGCCGATGACATTCTGGTCGATGCCTCAAAGTTGATGGAGCGATTCATCGGCATGGACCCAGAAGCGATTGCGAGCTTGCAACGCATCCTCAGACACACCCGGCAAATCAAGCAGTTGATTCAAACAGTCGGGCAAGAGATCACCGCTCCCGGCGATTTACTGGACACTGTCGCTGCGTCCGCTCGACCGTTGCTACAAGGACGGCGGATTTTGGTCGTCGATAATGATGATTCGGTGCGCGAGGCCGCACGCACGTTGCTTGGCCAGTTTCAGTGTGACGTCGAGACCAGCCACTGCGGCGAAGAAGCCTTCTCAATGGCGAAGGCCGCACACTACGACGTCGCGTTGGTCGATATCAACTTGTCCGACATGACCGGCTTTGAATGCTTCAGCCAGCTCAAACAGATTCACGAAAATCTGCCGATCGTGCTGATGACCGGTTTCGGTTACGACCCCGGCCACTCGATCGTGAAAGCTCGGCAAGCAGGCTTGAAGCACGCGCTTTACAAACCGTTCCGCCTCGACTTGCTGCTATCGACCGTTGAGGCAGCGCTCGCACCACCAGCAGAAGCCAAACTGCCGGTGGCGTAAGTGAGGATCATGGCAACGATCCTTCGTAGAATGGCTCCCCAGAGCCGTTCGGCCGGGAGGTCCGACCTACTTGACCGCTGCGGTCTGCTTGGCAATTCGTTCGCGAGCTTGCGCGACGGATCATGAAATTTGACGTCACGTTTACGACTGAATAGACGGCAATTGTGGTTTCATTCGTGGTCCGGCTTTGCTACCGGTGGGCAATTTTTTAGCTTCATTTTCCCACGGATAGCAAAGCCGGACTACGGATAGAAGAAGCCCTCATCGGAGACCAGCAATCACCAGATTCGTTTTGATCGAGAACTCACAGAATTTCGTCGGATAACGGCACAATATCAAACTTATCTCTGGAGGCACTATCCGAAGACTCGCGACACTGCCTTCCCCGTGGCAGCGGGAAGCGGCCGATTGAGTTTGTCACGGAGTTCACTTTGCGGATCGATCCCCATTGCGGCGAACATCGTGGCGGCGAGGTCGCCCAGCGGAACGGGATCGCGGGCGGGATACGCTCCGTTCTTGTCGCTCGCTCCGTGAATGTAACCGCGTTGAACGCCGCCGCCAGCCAGCAAAACGGTGTAACAGCTCGGCCAGTGATCGCGGCTGATGTTCGCGTTGATCTTCGGAGTTCGACCGAACTCTCCCATCCAGACAATCAACGTACTGTCGAGCAATCCTCGATCTTCCAAATCGCGGAGCAGCACCGGCAGCGTGTGATCGGTCAGCGGCAGATGCCGGCCCTTCAGAATGGGATACATCCGCGTGTCGTTGAAGCCGTGAGTGTCCCAGCCACCGGACTGTGTGTTTTGCCCGCCGATGCTCTCATCGAAATAGACGTTGACGAAACGAACTCCCGCCTCGACCAATCGGCGCGCGAGCAAACAACTTTGTCCGTATGTCGTCCGACCGTATTGATCGCGGAGCTTGGTCGGCTCTCGCGACAAATCAAACGCATCGCGAACCTGAGTCGATCCGAGCATCGTCAGCGCACGGTCGTAGTATTCGTCGATCCCTTTCGCGGTGGCCGAGTATTCCAGCAACCGAGATTGCTCGTTGATCAACCGCTGCATCGCTCGGCGGTTTTGCAGACGATCGGTCGAGAGGTTTGACGGCAGACTCAGCTCTGGCAGCTTGAAGTCCGACGCGTTCGGATCGGCGTTGATCAACAGCGGGTCATGCCGCTTGCCAAGGAAGCTCGCATGTTGTCCCGGCGTGACCGAGCCGTCATGCAGCACGGTCGGCAACGCGACGAATGATGGCAAAGTGCTCGAACTGGGAGCCACGTGATCGACCACTGACCCATACGCCGGAGCCAGTTCGATAGAATCCTTGAGCCGAATGTCATCGACCGGCGGTGCGAATCCCGTCAGCGCGTGATAGGCCGCCGAGTTGTGATTCTTCATCGAGTGATAGACCGTCCGCACGAGCGTGACCTTATCCATCACTTTGGCCATCTCCGGCAGATGCTCGCAAATCCGCAGTCCGGGAACCGCCGTGTCGATTTGCGCGAAGTGGCTCCGAATTCCGTCCGGAGCATCGGGCTTCATGTCGAACGTATCGACGTGGCTCGGCCCACCAAATTGATAGAGAAAAATGACCGACTTCGCCCGCACCGGCAGTTTCTTCGTTGCCTGCTCCGCCGCGAACAGCTTCGGCAGCGTGAGCCCCAACATGCCAACCGAACCGGCTCGCAAAGCTGTGCGTCGTGAAAATAACATGTCGTTGACCCTTAATTGATTCCCACTTCGACTTTTGCACTTTAGGTGGCCAAGGCGACCGCGTTTTTCAGGAGTTGCTTGCTGTCGTGGTTCATGATGTCGAACGTCGGCGCGGTCACGAGTGAGATGTTTAACCGCTACGCCATCGGCGTGCGCGCCCACGCCGATGGCGTTAAACAGGCAAACCTTTCACCTGAGGCCGCGCGAGGTATAAGTTCGAGTCGTGGAAGAGTTTGTTACTCAAAGACACCCGGCTTTTCTAAAAATCGGGCATCTGAACTTCAGACCGAATCGCTCCCGTTCCTAAGCTCGCAGTAGTTCGCCGATCGGCTCGCCGAAGGGGAGGATCGGCATGGGGCGTCCGCCGTAGTCGGGGAACGATTGGTTGGCGAAGTCGATTCCCAAGTGGCGATAGACGGTGGCCCACAGATCGTTCGGAGTGAGCGGTCGATCGGCGGGATGCTCCCCTTTGGAATTCGTCGAACCGACAATCTGGCCGGTTCGCATTCCGCCACCCGCCATGATCAGCGACATCGCTTGCGGCCAGTGATCTCGGCCAGGGTGCATGACTCCAGTTTGCGAGCCGATCGACTGCTCGATGCGCGGAGTCCGACCGAATTCGCCCGTCACCACAATCAGCGTTCGCTTGTCGAGACCGCGTTGATAGACGTCTTCAATCAGCGCCGTCACCGCTTGATCGTAGATCGGCAGCCGCACCTTGAGGTCATCCCAAATGTGGCAATTCACGGCGTGCGAGTCCCAGTTGTAAACACCTTGCTTGAGAGCCGGGACTCCCGACTGATAGGGGTTTTCCATAACCAGCGTGACGAAGCTGACTCCCGCTTCCACCAAACGGCGAGCCATCAACGCGCGCTGGCCCCAGCAATGGCGACCGTAGCGATCGCGCAACTCATCAGGCTCGCGAGACAAATCAAATGCCTTCTTAGCCGCGTCGCTCATCAACATGTTGACGGCTCGCGATTGATAGCGGTCCATCGACTCCATCATGCGCGAGTTGTCGATCGTACGCTCAATACGATCGAGGCTGCTGAGCAACTTCATGCGGTCATTCACGCGCGGAGCGACCGCTGTGTTCAAGGCGATGTTCGGCACCACGAAGTTCGGCTGAGTCGGATCGCCTTCGACATTGAACGGCAGATACGCTTGGCCGAGATACGCCGGGCCTTGAGCGAACACGTCGTTGATCCGTCCGCCAGGATTCATCGAGACGTAATTGGGCAAACCGTTGCTGACATGCTCGCGGCACTTGGCGACGATCGAACCGGTCGCGGGGGTGTCGTTGACAGTATCCACCGGAGTCGCGGGAATGCGGCCCGTCATCAGTCGTTTGTGGCCGCCGCCGTGATCGGCAAAGTTGTGCGAGATCGAGCGGACCACGGCGTACTTGTCGGCGATCTTGGCGTGTCGTGGCATCAACTCGCAGACATCAAGCCCCGGCACGTTAGTCGGGATTGGATGGAACTCACCGCGATAGTCCGACGAAGCCTTCGGCTTCATGTCGTACATATCCATGTGCGGCGGCCCGCCCGGCATCCAGACGAAGATGACCGACGTTTGCTGATCAATCTCATGCCCCGCTTGCTCCGCCTGAGCTTGCATGCGGAACAAATCCGGCAACGCCATGCCGCCAACACCCAGCATCCCTGCCGCCAAAAATTCACGCCGCTTCATCGGCCCCGAACAGGCTTGCTGGGGAAATTGCATGATGTGATCTCGTCATTAAGCGATTTGGAAACGCACTCAAGGTCCGCCGAAAACTCTGGCACCGATCTTATCGGCAGGCTGCCGTCTGTCGGAACCCACGCATGACAGGACAATTCGAGAATTTTGGCGAACTCACTCTGTTGAGGGAACGCTGTTGTTCTCATCAGTAGCCCGGCTTTGCCATTCGCCGGGATTCTTCCAAAGCGGCTTTCCTGCGGATGGCAAAGCCGAACTGCGGATGAAGGGAGCCAGCGACCGTTCACTTCTTTCAATCGTTGGCCTCCGACTTTCGAGTTGGACAGACAGACGATTTGCTGACTCTGAAGTTGGTTTTCATTTCCCGAACCGAAACGCATACTGGCTGCTCGTCGTCGCTCGGTGACAGGCTCGCGCAGCGAGATGCTCCGGACGAGAAGTTGGCTTGAGGAGCGAATCATGCGGTTTCCACGTGTTCTGGTTGTAGCGATCGTTAGCACCTTGTTTTCTGGACTCGCAGTGTCCGCCGCCGAGTGGGGACTCAAAGAGGGAACTCCCGAAGTGAAGTCCGCAGGACCGCTCGCGTTTGGGCCGGATGGGATTATGTTCGTCGGCGACACGAAATCGGCAACAGTTTTTGCGATCGGCACCGGCGACACGAAAGGGAACCCGGCCACGACGAACATCAACGTCTCTGGTTTGAATGCCAAGATCGCCGAGTTGCTGGGAGTGAACGCGGACAAGATCACGATCAACGACCTCGCCGTGAATCCGTTGACCGGCAACGTGTTCTTGTCTGTCGCGAAAGCTGGGAGCGCCGCGTTGGTCAAAGTGAGCGGCGATGGAAAGTTCAGTGAAGTCGGCTTGCAGAAGGTCGCGTTTCAGAAGGTTGAGTTGCCGAACGCGCCGGAAGACAAAGAGATTTCTCGCAATGGTCGCTCGATGAATCTGCGCGGCGATTCGATCACTGACTTGGCTTACGCGGAAGGAAAGGTCTTTGTGTCGGGAGTGACCAGCGGTGCGTCGCCATCGAACGTGCGCGAGATTCCGTTCCCGTTCTCAGATGCCAGCGCCGGTTCGAGCGTGGAGATTTATCACGCGGCTCACGGTCGCGTGGAGGACAATGCGGCGATTCGAACCTTCGTGCCCATCAACATCGATGGCGAAGCGAGCTTGCTCGCCGGCTTTGTCTGCACGCCACTCGTCAAGTTCCCGGTCAATAGCCTGAAAGCTGGCGAGAAGACTCGCGGCACGACAGTCGCCGAACTGGGCAACCGCAACAAGCCGCTCGACATGATCGTTTACAAGAAGGATGGCAAAGATTTTCTGTTGATGTCCAACAGCGCTCGCGGCGTGATGAAAATCAGCACGGACGGCATCACGAAGAACGCGGGACTCAGCGAGCCAGTCAAAGACGGCAACACCGCCGGTCAGAAGTTCGAGACGATCAAAGAACTCGAAGGAGTCGTGCAACTCGACCGCTTGAACGACGGCCACGCGGTGGTGATCGTTCAGGCCACTGGAGGCTCACAAGATTTGCGAACGGTGGCGCTGCCGTAAGCGGATGTAGCAAAACTGTGACGCACGCGGCTCGCGTGCGTTGCAGCCCTGTTGCGCGACTCGCACGCGAGCCGCGTGCTCCACAGGTCTTTTGAGAAGCCAGATCATGCCCACGATGATGATGCGTTTCTGCCGTTGGACCGTTTCGGTGGCACTCATGCTGGCGATGACTGGTACAAGCGTCATCGCGGACGAGCCGTTGCATTCGCGAATTGACGCGCTGATTGAAGCGAAGCTCGACGGGAAACCAACTGCCGGAGCGGCTGATGATGCGGAGTTTCTACGGCGCGTGTTTCTCGATTTTGCTGGCCGCATTCCGAGCGTGACGGAAGCGCGCGAGTTCTTGAACGACTCGCTCGACGACAAGCGAGTGAAGTTGATCGACCGGTTGTTGGTGAGCGCCGAGTTCCCTCGACGCATGACCGAGCAGATGCACGTCATGCTGATGGAACGGCGCGGCGAACATTCCGAATGGCTCGCGTACTTGCGAGTCTGCTTTGAGCAGAACAAACCGTGGGACGCGATGGCGCGCGAGATGATTTCGCCCGATCCCAAGAACGAACAGACACGCGCAGCAGCATTCTTCCTGAGTAAGCGACTTGAGAATTACGGCCAGAACCCGGTGGATTATCCCATCCTCACGCGCGACGTCGGACGCTTGCTGCTGGGGATGGACTTGCAATGTGCTCAGTGCCACGACCACCTCTTCATCAAGGACTACAAGCAGGCGGACTTCCAAGGGATGTACGTCGTTTTCTTGAACGCCTCGCTGAGAAGTGACGCGAAGTTTCCTGCCGTCACCGAGAAGCTGCTGACAAAGAAGATCGAGTTTCAATCGGTTTTCAACACCGACAAAAAAGAAGTCGGCCCGCGAGTCCCCGGTCGTACTGAGATCGCAATCCCGACCTTCGCGAAGGGAGAAGAATTCGCCGAGCCACCCGATCCGAAAGAGAAGACTCCGGGTCGGCCAAAATTCAGTCCGTTGGAACATCTCGCAAATCAAATCACGGCGGCAGACAACTCAGCATTCGCTCGCAACATCGCCAACCGAGTTTGGTTCCAACTGCTGGGCCGCGGCCTCGTGCATCCACTCGACTTGCATCACAGCGAGAACCCGCCGTCGCATCCAGAGTTGCTGGACTTGCTCGCTCGCGAATTGGTCGAGCACAAGTTTGATCTGAAGTGGCTGCTTTGCGAACTGGCGCTGACTCGCGCTTATCAACGATCGTCAGCCTTGCCGCATGACACAACGGATCCTTCGCCAAGCGGGTATGTTGTCGCTCTCGAAAAGCCGCTGTCAGCCGAGCAACTTTTCCGAAGCGTGCTGCACGCGACAGGCCAGATTGATGCCGTCGTTCCAGCAGAGAAGCCGCAGTCGATCGAGGCACGCGTTGAACCGCTCAAGCAAAAGTTCCTCAAGGCATTCGCGAACCCGCCGATGGAACCAGAGGGCGAGTTTGCGCCCTCGCTGCGAGCCGCGCTGTTCCTGATGAATGATCCCGATCTACTGAAGTTGCTCGACGCTCAACCGAGCAACTTGCTGACGCGGCTGCTGTTGTTCGACTCGGCCGAGCGAATCGCGGACGAATTGTACTTGAGCGTTCTCACGCGCCAACCATCCGCCGCCGAGATTGCCGAAGTGGCCAATCACCTGCAGCGTGCGGGAGACAAGCGAGATGTCACTTTGAAGCAACTCACGTGGGCGTTGCTGGCATCGACAGAGTTCTGCGTCAATCACTGACCGTCAACCACTGGCGAGCGAACAAATTTGCTGCACTTTTTTTCGAGGACGTTAGAGAAGGCATTCGCATGGCTCGCGATCGTCAAAAGCTGTTGGACCGATTGAGTGATTGGACGGCTCGTTACGTGGAGCGACAGCGGCGGCTGAGTTGGTTAGGGAGTGCCGGTTGTGGAGTGGCGGCGTTGCCGGTTTTCTTTCTCACGTTTTGGGTGATCTATGCCGTGTTGTGGATCGGGTTCCAAGGCTTGTTGACGACACACATCGCGCGGTTGCTCGGCAGCGGGATTGTGGTGTTGTTTCTGATCCCGGCCTACGTGACGGCGAATTGGAATGAACTACGGAGCCTGAAGTTTGAATCCTCTGACCGGCTGCTGGCCGCGCGCATGATTGCGCGGGCTTCAGGGATCGGAGGCTTGGCGTTCTTGGCGGGCCCGCAAACGGCTCATACGTTCGTCAAGGTGTTGTCGGCCACGTTGCTGTTGGGTCCGGGATTGGTATATCTCGCAATTAAGCTTGTTGGTCGAGCGAGCTTGTTGGACAAGCTGGATGTCGCTGCCGTCAGCGAAGCGCTGGCAATGCTTATCGAGAAAGAGCAGCGCTTGTCGCTTGACGATTTGGCGCGGGAGACGCACACCACGGAAGACGGCTTGGCGATGGACTTGGCTTTGGTCGATGGAGTCGTGCCGCTGAAATCCGGTGAGCTGGGCTACACGCTGAATGACGATCTACGAGAAGAACTACTGAAACACCGTCCCGTCACAGCAACGAGAACATCGGACTGACGATGTCTCAGGGAGCAGTTCTGGGCACAGCCGAGAGACTGAGCCACCGCAGAGGTCATCGAAGCGGAGACTTGCCGGGCTCGCGTTTCAACTTGAACAGCAACCAGCCCGATGCGTACGCGCCGATGCCGAACAACCACGACCACGCCAAAAATACTCCCGAGACTGAACGCTTCCCCGGACCTTGGTTCGATTCAAAGACGAGCCACGGATCGAGGAAGCCCATACGGAAGTGTGAGTTGCCCGAAGTATCGGAGGATCCCTCGAAGCTGAGAAACGCGAACATGCAAAACGCGCAGAAACAATTCAACGCGACCCACAACACTTTGCGTGAGACGTTGGACCGAGCGAACCACCAAGTCTGCATCGCGACTTCCCACGGCGAAGGAATTGTTGCTTCAGGTTTCTTCTGCTCTAGCGCGTCGGAACACCCCACAACGGCACGCCACACAGCGCGACCGGTGAAGAA
>JAYUFI010000332.1:0-2231 GCA_043738805.1 Planctomycetaceae bacterium
TCGTCAACATTCGCGGGATCAAGGTTCGTGCGATCGAGCAACTCGCGCACGACGATGCGTCCCAGATCCTGCGCCGGAATCTGATTGAACAAACTCCCCGCTTTAACAAACGGCGTTCGCACTCCTCCGACGATCACTGCATCCGGCATGATGCCCTCGCTGGCAAATAGGTCAGCCACACGTGGCTGATCAAACCAAAACTTCCTGAATCGCCGGAAGAGTATCCATTGTTCCGTTTAACCCCAACGCCATCGGCGTGGGTGCAAACCACATCAGAGTCACTAGCGAGAAGAGAAGTAAGGAATGAAGGTCAAACGAAGCTCGACGCGCACGCCGTTGGCGTTTCGGTTAAACAGTGGCCGTTCTTTGGGCCACTGGGCGGTCTTCAGAATTCCGTCTGAGCTTCGCGGCCATTGATACTGCTGATCGCTTGGAACACCGCCAGCGACACATTGTCGGAGAGCCAACGGACGGCACCATCTCCCATCAATGTGTGAACTCCGCCGGAATGTTGGCTGCGTGTCCCCATGTAGTCGTTACCAGCCCGAGTCTGCTTTCGCCGCGTTCGTTGCCTGTACTGTCCGAAATGGGCTGACCAGTTCGGTTGTCGGCATTGTCACCGACCGATTCACCGATCTGCTCGCGAACACGATGCGCGGGTGAATGACTTGAGCTTCGATTTTCTGAGGATTGATGAGATTCTCGCAACCCCGACGTTCCGAACTGGCAAATTTTCCTTTGCTGCAAAGCGATCGTCAGGGGAACCAAGTATCCAGCGAGTTGCCTAAAGCGTCTTTGCCGCAACGTGCGAAAAGGCCGAATTCCTCGTGAGCGTGTCACACAGTTGTAGCTTCCGCGATGATCACGAGAGATAGTCGTGACAACACAGACCGCTGGTGGATGCTGGCGTCTCCGGACGTGAGCGATTAAGTCGTGCTGCAAATTGCAGAAGCCGTGGTCGAAACTGTTTCCGCGTCAACGTTGTCGGGCTCCTCATTTTCAATGGGTACCTCAACAAAATGAATGTCTTCCAGCAAAGTGCGACGCACGGCTTCGGGATCTTGCAATCGGCGTTGCAGCATTTGTGTGGCGATGTCGGTCGGCAAGCATTCAAAGAACTTGATTCCGTGGATCGCGTCTTCGGCGATTCTTGGTAACAGTGTTTCCGGCGGGCGATCTTGGAGACCGCGCAGCGCTTGCAGAAAGTCTGCTGTCGGCAAGTCCGATTCAAAATATACGGCCAAGGAATCGTACTTGGCTCCGGTGTGCGTGACGTCTTCAATTCCCGATACGAGACAGGCGTTGGCTCCTTGACCTGCGAAGGTCCACCACGTCCAGTTCGACCCATCGCGCAGAATCGTCGAGCCGTCTGCGGTCAGCCAGGCGAACTCTTTGCGGAGCTTGGACATTCGGTTTCGCGCACGATCCGTACAACCGTCGTGAAGGTCTTGACCAAGCAAGCTGCGTTTCATCGCTTGTGCAACCTTGTCGCTCAGTCCTCGACCGGCTCCCTGCCAGAGTGAGCGACCGGGGTCATCCGATGGTTCGACATGCGTGACGCGGCGCTTCCAGTCGATGTCTTTCACTCGCCAAGCGTGACCACTCAACAGCAGAACTTGCGAATCGCCTCGTTTTCCGATGAACGTGATTTCGTCCACAGAACCCAGCTCACGGCGACCGTGAATTACCTTGAACAGCGGCGGCGTTGTGAACACCGAGAGCAGTTCGAGAAAGTGCCGGTGCCCGTAGGATGCTTTGCCGTGTTCATCAATGGCAAGAATCCCTTCTTCGCTCCAAAGGATTTTCTTTTCGAGCATCCAATCGACGATTCGCTGAGCCACGTCGTTCGGCATCTTGGCAAATGCAGGAACCTCGGACACCCATTTCATCCAGAGGTTACGGCCAATGCCGCTTTCTTGCAGCGTGAGCGCCATGAGTTGCTGAGCCAAGACATGGAATGGCTCAACTGGCGGTTCAACGGGTTCCACGAAGCCCTGTTCGGCGAGGGCCACGAGTGCAGTGGCTTGCAGCAGCGCAGGACCGTTGGTTGTCAGAAAGAGACAATTACGGTCGATGCCGGGTCGTCGGCCGGTTCGCCCCATGCGTTGCAGAAAACTCGCGACTGTGAATGCGCAATCAATTTGGATGACTCGATCCAGACTGCCGACATCCACGCCCAATTCGAGCACGCTGGTGGCCACGATGACACAGTTCTCGCCTTCGGAAAACGC
>JAYUFI010000333.1:0-2228 GCA_043738805.1 Planctomycetaceae bacterium
CTGACCGGCTCGAATTCGTCGGTGCCGTAATGGTCGCGCGCGGGATACACGCCCAACGAACTGATATGTACAAAACGCTTGAGCGTGTTTTGTGCTTCGACTGCCGCCAGCAAGTCGCGCAGGCCGTCAACGTTGACCGAGCGATAGGCGTCCGTCGGTCCCCAGTCGCCGACTTTTGCGGCGCAATGAACGACAACAGAAACTCCGCTGGCCGCACGGAGCAGTGATTCGCGATTGGTCATATCCCCTTCGACCAGTTCAACGCCCCAACTGGCGAGGTCGGTGCATTGGCTCGGCTTGCGAACAACCGCGCGGACCTTATGGCCTCGCTTCCGCATCTGCTCGGCAACGTGACTACCGACAAGCCCGGTCGCTCCGGTGATGAGAACCAAATCGCTGTCATTGAGCGTCACGAATGAAACCTTTCTGGGGCGATGTTTGATTTCGTAGGACGGGCACTCTTGCCCGTCGTGTAACAAACGATAAGGGGCGACCGGCAAGAGTGGCGTCCTACGAAGGAACATCGTCGTTCGCGAATCCGCTGTCACGTCTTTAACACCGAAGGCGTGTAAGATTGTGGAGCATCGTGCCACAATAGGCACGGCTTCGCCGCACTATTTCTTCAGCGCCCACTTGGCTCCGCGATAGGCGGAAAGTTGCGTGGACTTTGATTTCAATGCCGCCTCGAAGTGCGCTTTCGCGATGTCTTTTTGACCGGCGAGAAGCTTTCGCTGGCCGACGAAGAATTCGGCTTCGCACGTTTGTGGGTCGGCGGCTCGCGGGTCAGTCGTATTGATCGCTTTGCGAAGGTCGGCTTCTGATTGCTTGTCGGCGAGATAAACCAACAGCGCGTCGCCCCATTGACGTTTGGCTGCGGGGATCGCGATGTCGGCGGCGAGCTTGGCATCCGCTTGCGTTTTCTGATTGAGATGCAGCATCGTCAGGTAACGCCACGGGATCATGAAGCGAAGCTGCGAATCGAGTTCATACGCTTTGTCGAAGGCGGCGAGTGCTTCTGGCATCTTGCCGGCGAAGAAGAGCGCGAAGCCAAGTTCCGCTTGGCCGACGGCGTTCTTGCTGTCCCATTTCAAGACGTCGTTGTAATCCTTGATCGCGCCGTCGAGATCGCCTCGCGAAAGTTTGCTGCCGGCTCGCAAGCTGATGACCATTGGTTGAGCAGCGTTGACTTTCAGCGATTCGGTGAAGTCGTTTTCGGCCTCTTCAAACTGGCCCATGTTCATCAGCGTGAAGCCACGATTAGTGAGCGCGACCAGAAACTGTGGATCGAGTTCGAGCGCCTTCGTGAAATCAATCACCGCTTCGCCAAAGCGACCGTGGCCCTGCTGAAACATCCCTCGGTTGTTGTAGACCAGAGCCATGTTCGGGAACGATTTGACGGTCTCGTCATAGGCGGCCAGCGCCGCGTCGTTTTGTCCGATGGCAGCGAGCGTGTCGGCGAGGCCGATGCGCGCTCCGAGATGCTGCGACGAAATTTTCACCGCCGCTTGATAATCCTGCACGGCCTTCAGATTGTCCTGAGTCGCCGAATGAGCGAGTGCTCGCTGATAGAGGGCGTTCGCGCGATCTTCCCCTTTGAGGCTCGGCTGACCGATCAACTGATCGGCGATTTTCACGGCGACTTCGGCGTGAGTTTTCTTATTTTCGAGGCTTGCCAAATTCGTCATGCCGTAAAGGTACGGCAGAAAGTAATTCAAATTGTCGGCGGGCTTGAGCCGGATCGCTTCGCGCGTGTCGGCAATCCCTTGCCGAACGAGTGCCGCGTCGCGATTAGCGATA
Organism: Planctomycetaceae bacterium; assembly: GCA_043738805.1. Lineage (GTDB taxonomy): Bacteria > Planctomycetota > Planctomycetia > Planctomycetales > Planctomycetaceae > SXKJ01. Next base: position 1,798 of record JAYUFI010000333.1, read on the forward strand.
CCGAGTTCGACTCGCGCACTGGCTCGCAGGTAATACGCGACGTGATCGTTCGGGTTCTCAGCGATGACGCCGGTCGCCAGTTCGATTGCTTTTTTGTGGTCGCCGCGGCGATGAGCTTGGTCGGCATCATTGCGAGCTTGGTCGTGTGCCGGGTTGAGATTCGGATCTCGCGGTGTGTCGGGCGAAGGTGATGTCGATTCGGGCGTCGGCTTCTGATCGTCACCGGCAAGAAGTTTTTCATTGGCTACGAACAGACATAACGCAGCCAAAATCCAATGAAACAAATTAAGCATCTTGTTGAGCATTTCGCACCGCCTCCTGGACGATGTCCGCACGTGACGAAGAGCGTCGTTAAACCTTCGATGGTTAAGCCTCCGAGAAGCACAACCGAGTTTTGATTGGGACGGAATCTTAGAAGCGACGACGAACGC